>JAHEJP010000158.1 GCA_024638855.1 Chloroflexota bacterium | reverse complement strand
GGTATACCCATTTAGGGGCCAGGATGTTAAACCAGCCGAAGACGGCGAAAAGTGAGGTCCACAGCCCGGGGGTCTCCCTGAGCACTTGCATCAATGAATACCCTCGATCCCCGCCGGCCAAGCGCACAAATTGGTTTGCGGCCGTTATATCGCCATACAGTTGCCAGTTGCGCCAAAGTAACCAGCCGCCCAGCATCAAGGCTGGAATTGTCACCGCCAACATGGGCTGGATCATTTGTTGAAGTTTCTTCCCCGTGGAGTAACCTTGTTGTTTACGCCAGGTTAACAGACTTACGAAGCCGAGAGAATATACTAGCAAGACCAATCCGGCCGTCTTGCTGAGAATAGCCAAGCCAATCGTGAAACCTAAGAGCACCAGGCGCTGCCAAGTCATTGTCCCATACCACATTCGCAACAACTGCCAGATCGCGGCTGAACAAAGGAAAATGATCAATGGATCGTTGCTAATCGATCCGTGGAGAAAAGCAAACTGAGGCAAAAATGCCACCAGGGCTGTGGCTAGAAGCGCCCTCTCTGAAACAGAGGGCCAAACTAACTTAGCACAGCCAAAAATTGCTAACAGTGTGCCGATACCGATCAGCGTTGACTGCAGCCGCAACAGATGAGCGATCAGGAACTGATCGGACCATGGCCACGACTCCTCGCGGGTATGCACGAAAGCGTTGATATTCTGTGGCGAATCGGCTGCGCCCAATTGAACGGCCGGATTGGGCCAGAGCATTTTTTCTTCGATTTCCACGCCTAATGGCTTTGCTATAAGTGCCGATATGAGATAGTAAAGCGGTGGCTGGGCCGCTTCCTGAAGAGTCAGCTGATTGAAATCGTCTTTAGTTGTTGGTAGCCGGCCAGACGACGCAATGACGGCCGCCGTGAAGTAGTGGTGTTGTTCATCTGGCGCCTCAAACAGCGGTGTTGCAATTCCGTGCCCAATAGCCAAGAGTAGGTATATGGCTAGGATTAACAAAAGTGGCCTTCGATAGTCGCTATTCACGATTTTCCTGTCAGAGTAGTCAGTTTCAAGCGCCCATCTGATTGTTCTTCGCCGTCAACATAAATGGGAAGGCGGAAGCCCGTTTCGGGATCGTACAGACCGACCCACAAAGTATACTCTTCAGATCTTATCTCAACCGGCGTGTTGAGAGTATATGCGTCGTTAATAACTTCCCCTTCCCGCCAACTGGTAGTCGGCCGAAAACCACTCAATGGCACACTGTCGCTTTGGGTAACTATCTCACCCTCTTTATCTAGGAGATGAACAAAGACTTTATAGCTGGTAAACAAGTTGTCCGTTACAGATCGCCAGATAAGGGTCAGTTCCAGGTTTTCACCACTTGAGACCTCATTCATATTTAAATCGTATCCGTACAGCTTGATGATCGGCGGTTGCCCAAAATCGGCCAACATCGGTCGTGAGACTTGCGGTAGTTCAGTTTCCAGGGGCCAGGCCGCGACTACGATTGGGCTCAGCGATAAGCGCCGACTTCCCAAAGGCCAGCCAATGCGCAGTTCTTCGTCGCTACTGGGCCGAAGAAGTGAAAGCTTCAAATCGTATAAGCCAGTTTCCACGTCGCTGGGCACGGTCAAAAAGGCTCTGCCCATTAACAGTTCATCCTCTTGCCACTGGCTAGTGGGATAATCTTCCCGAACCAAAGGGCCAAGCGACTCTCCTACAGTTTGTCCGGCTTCATCAATTAATTGTAAACGTAGACGATAGTTGGCTTCAGGCTGATGCTTTGCGCACCACCATAGGTCGACGATTAACGGGAATCCCGGTCGCATCTCATCTGCTGGTTGCTTATAGCCAAGCAATTGGATTTCTTTACCGAAGTTCTTTTTGATATTGACGTCGATCGGTAGGTTGTCGACCACTGTTGAACAGGATGATCCTTGTACCATGATGTCGGCAAGATGGTAATCGACTGCACCATTTTTCATTGGAATCGTGGTTCCGTCGGCCGTTCGCACTAGCCTCAACTGTAGGCCATAACGACCCGATGGAATCCCTGGAGGCAGAGACACCCGGTGATCATAGCGCATCATGGTATCGGCCACATTTGCCATTGGTGGAAAACCCGGCTCAATGTTTTCATCCATCTGAACCCATACTTGCCCCAGTTCGTCAACTAGTCGCAACGAAAGCGTGTGCTGTTCAGGATTCTGTGTAGGCTGGGAAATGTAGAAAGTTATAAACCAATCTTCACCGGCAACGATTTCGCCCGGCACATCGTAACCATGCAGCAGCAAGGTCTGTTCCCAGGCTACATTTTCCGTCAATAAATCCGGTGTTGAAGGCATGATGTTGTGTGGTTGATAACCTTCTAGGCGAACGCGCAACCACATTGACTTGTATGGAATACTCAGGAATCGAGGCCAATTATCGTCAACCCAGGAGCTCAGAGCCTCGCGATCAAAACCGGTGCGTGGGGCTGGTTCAGAAAGAAACCAAACTCGATCAGCATTTATCGTGAGCTCTTGCAAATTTTGGATGGCTGTCATTACATCTAACTCGCCTAATTGGGGGATGGACACCACTGGCGCTACACCAGCATAATAATATTCGAATGTTGGCCGGATGATCGTGTCGTGGAGCACAATCACATCTTTTGCTCCGGCGTGCTTGCTTAAATAAACAGCTGGGCCACGCACATCATCGCGCACGAGTCTGGGCGATGTAAACTGGTTATTGAGCCATGTCAATTGATTAACGATGATGATCAAGGCCAAGAATAATCCAATCGGCAGCCAATAACGATTCCAGGTCTTACCTGCTTTACTGCGAAACATGGGCAGATTAGGGCCAACAATGCCCGATGCCAGGAATATCACGAACGGTGGCAGGCCTATTAGCAGGTGGCGAACACCATTGTAAAGAGGATTAATGTAAGAAAGCGTGTAAAGAAGGGCTAGAGGCATGATCTGATAACCCAACAGCAAGGCGGTTGAAGCGTAACGACGCCGCCAAGCAAACCACAGACCTAACAATGCTATTAGCACCACAGGCAAGACCCGCCACCAGGGATGGTTTAGTGACCAGTTGACCCCAACACTGAACGCGCTCATCGTCTCAACCAGGAACTTGCGCAGAGGAACGTATTCGAAGTCGATCTGTTGACCCGCTGCAAAGCGATTAATTGCCAGAGCCGTGGCCGGCAAAAGGATCACGAGTGCCAGTCCCAAAGCTATCCAAAACCAGGTCGCTTTGAGTAAGCGACCGATTCCCCATTCTCTGGCAACCGTAATTGCTAATGCCAGCAGACCGAAGGCAAAAACGAAGAAGGCAAAAAAATGAGTATAGATGCCAATAAGTCCGGCTGCCAGCCATAGGCTCAGCCAGCTAGATTTTCGTTTGCCTGGCTGGGCGAGCACGTAGCGAAACAGGCCGTAAACAGATAACAAGTTCAGGGTGATTAGTAGGCCGTAGTTACGTAGCACTTGTGACTGCCAGACATGGAAAGGAGACAGGGCTAACAAGAAGGCCGCCACCAAGCCTACTCGACGCCCAAGGCTGGTAGATCCCAGAACATATATGAGAGGTATCGATAGGGAAGATGTGACCACACCAAAGTAGCGCAATGCAAACACCGTCTCGCCAGCCGTAGTTCTGAATAAATGAAGGAACAAGAAGTAGAGAGGTGGGTTCGTGTCGCGCGTTTCAACGCCATCAATAGTGATAGTATTCGCAAGGATTTCTGGTATGGAAAGCGTTGCCCGATATAGGCTCAACCCCTCATCGCTCCACATAGATTGCCCTTCAAGATCATGGACGCGTAAGGCGAAGCCAAGCAAAATCGCGGCAATAAGGACGATCTGCGGAAGCGATGGTTTCGGCCATAAAAATGGCGACTTCAATCCTGACGCTTTGTGTAATGTCATGGCTCGATTTCGATGCTTCCTAAGTAGTTCGCCTCGCTAATCTGCTCGAACGATTCAAGATCGTATAATCCAACAAAAAGATCATAGCTACCAATTTGTAAGTCAGCCGGCACGGGGAAAGTACGTTCGTCTTCAATGACCTGGCTTGGGGGCCAAAACGACGTTGGATACCAGCCATCAAGGGGTGGGCCGTCTGCCTGTGCGACTACTTCACCGCTCACCGGATCGCGGAGATGGACAAATACTTGATAATCTCTCGCAAGAGGCACATATGTCACCCACTCCAGCGCGAGGCTGCTTAATTCGCCGCGAGACCATGTCGAAGCGACGTCAAATTCCAGTAGTTGTACCTGAAGATCATTGTCTTTTTCGGAATCGACAAGGGACTCTGGCTCAACGATAGATTCTAGACGGACCCTGTCCACGAACATACCCCTCATAGGGACATCGTCTGGACCAAATACTGGAAGACGCTTGCCCGTCTCCGGATCGAGCATAGCCAGCTCAACTTGATAAACTAGGGTTTTAGGCAAATCTTCCCAGATGAACACATGGACCAAATCACAAAAGGGGTGTTCTGGTTCCCAAATATTCGTAGGAAAATGCCCCAATCCCGGATAGGTGCGACGGCCGGCCACCAGGCTGTTATCTGGTCCAATGATATGCATAAGAATGACATACGGTTGTTCTGTCTGGCTAACCGGCTGCCAGCATAATTCTACTGGCAGGAATTGCTCGGCCGGCATAGAGTGGGCTTGCGCCTCTGCGCTCAATAAGATAGCCACTGGCTCCTCTGGCGATAATCCGAATCGCAGATCCAGCCTGGATGACAACTGTTCAATGGCTTGATCGGTAAGCTTTTTTGGCAAGGCATGAGCCGGCCGGATGAGCAAGAATGGACTTAACAGTGCTAGCGTTAAGACAGCAGCGCTGATGATAAAGGGCAATCTCTTGTCTAGCGTATACCAGCCAATGATTAGAAGAACTGTTATGGCTGCCAGGGCTGGAAACATGAGCCGGCCGTAAGGGGCGATTACCCGGTGCATCCATATCTCAAGAGAGATTGCGACGCCAATGGTTGCCAGGAGTAAGATTACAATGCCGATGGGCTTGACTGCCGGCCGCACTCCCAAACGCTCCTTCGCGCTGACCAAAGAAATCGTTAAGCCGCACAAGGCTAAGATGGCCAACGCCAATAATATAAAGTAAACCCACTCTCCTTTCGGCCGGATGGTACCCCAACCGAGGGCGATCCAATAAGATCGAAAGACATCCAGCCAGCGCATGGAAAACCGGACCAGTGCTTCGCTGTCTCCAATAGCCCAAGGAGTCTGGTCATGGGTTGAAAGCCCCAAGGGTGAACGATAAAGAACCCACGAGCGGATTAACCACCAGCCGGAGGCCAAAAAGGTGCCAAGAGCTAGGAATAGACCTGCCCGGAACGTTTGCGAAAGGGTATTGTGGCGCGATAGCCAGAACCAGACAAGGGCAACGGCGATGGCTGGACCGAGCGCTGCTGCGCTCGACTTAGTCAAAATAGCGAGCCCGAAGGCGATACCGACCCCAAGGGCACGGCCGGCACTAAGACCCAGCCGTACCGTACGTGCCAGAAGCCATAACATCAAAGCGCTTAATGAAGCAGCAGGTATATCGTTCGAGGCGACGCTGCTGATGAAAATCACTTGTGGCGTAACGGAAAGCAACAGAGCTGCTGCAATGGCCACCCTTGGATCATCTGGTGCCAATTGCCTTGCCAGGCCATAAGTGCTAACCAGGAGCAGGATGCCAAATGAAAGAGAGATCGCTCGAGATGAGTAAAGAGCCAACCACCCTCCTGCCAGACGACTCACTTCCCCGGGATAATGGATCGCCCGGTTATTATTGTCGGCCAGATGTTGTGGCCCGACTCCTGAGAAGGCGTAAGGATTAGAACGAAACTCAGCTCTGGGTGATGTCAGATCGACAAGCCGGGCCGGCAGAGAAGCCAGCAAGTAGTAGAGTGGAGATTGGCCGGCTTCTTGCCGTATGGGCGTTTCCCAGGCTGCGTCACCTTGAGGTGGAAAACCCTTCCCTTTTGCAAGCCACTCAATGTATGCCATATGCTGCGGCTCATCCGGTCCCTCGAATGGTGGCATCGCCCACATATACAAGCCGCCAAGAAAAATATACAAACCAATGATGAGCAGAAGCGGCCAAAGCCGCTGCGTGTTGGCCCAAATATTCAGTCGCTCAACCTGACTCATGGTGTCCCAATGAAATAGAGATTATTCCGCCTCGAAAACAATCACCGAATTCTACTTTCGCAGGGGTCAAATGCAACCGCGCTCATATACGCTGCAACATAAACGCATAATCTAACAGTCGTCTTGACGAAACAATATGGTTCCTTCTTTATCAATAAATGGTAAGGGCGTCTTCGGCAAAATGCAGGCTAGAATGACACGTCTAACACCTGAATTCGACTCTGAATCAACCAAATTTCCCTCCAATGAGACCCAGTAATTAATGTGAATAACCGATTGTGAATTGTTGGACAAAAGAATCCGGGTAGGGTAATATCTTCTACCGTCCAAGCGGCAAAATTGACTTTCAAAGCCCCACCTATATAGTAAACAAGGTTGATTATCTGTGGATACGACTGAAGGGTTATTAAAAACGCTGACTGAAACAGATGGCGTCCCTGGATACGAAGGGGAAATCCGTGAAGTGGTTCGAGAATATCTAGAGCCGCTGGGAAGCCTTTCACAAGACAAACTAGGTAGCATGATTTGCCACCAGACTGGGGATGGTCCCAAGGTGATGTTAGCTGGGCACATGGATGAGATTGGATTTATGATCGTCCATGTAACCAAGGACGGTTTTTTGAAGTTTGTCCAACTGGGTGGTTGGTGGGACCAGGTATTACTGGGTCATCGCGTGATCATCAAAACCCATAAAGGACCTGTCACCGGTGTGATTGGTGCAAAGCCGCCGCATATTGTCGATATTGAAGAACGCAAAAAAGTCGTCCAGAAGAAGGATATGTATATAGATATCGGTGCTTCTTCGGCAATAGAGGTGGAAGCAGCTGGTGTGCGGATAGGTGATCCGGTTGTCCCAAAGGCTGATTTCGAGATCTTGGCTAGCGGTAAAACCTATTTATCGAAAGCCTTTGACGATCGGATTGGTTGTGCCTGGGTCATTGATACCTTGAAGCATTTCGCCGATAAAGCGCATCCAAATCAACTTTTCGGTGTCGCGAACGTGATGGAGGAAGTCGGCTTGCGAGGTGCTACAACCAGCGTTCATGCCATTGATCCCGATGTGGCCATTGTTTTGGAGGTTGATATCGCCGGTGACTTGCCGGGCATCAGACCAGAACAAGCGCGAGCGAGATTGGGTGCCGGTCCAAGCATTATCGTATTCGACCGGGGCATGATTCCAAATATCAAGTTGCGCGATCTAATCATCGATATGGCTGCTGAGGAAAATATTCCTTTGCAGATTTCATCATATCCGGTCGGGGGTTCGACGGATGGTTCCAAGATCCACTTGCACGGATCGGGCGTGCCCACCGTCGTGCTAGCCATCCCTTGCCGGCACATCCATAGTCACGGTGCAATCATTCACCGTGATGATTACGATAATGGTGTGAGACTCTTGAAGGCCGTGGTATCCAAGCTGGATGCTGAAACGGTGATTGGCTTGACGAATTAAATCGAAGGGCAAAGCGGCCGGATAACAATTATAAATATGTTAATTTAGGATATTGGTTCAAGCACGGTCTCAAATTCGAGCTGGCAGCCTAGTTTCAGCAGATGGCTGTCGACGACCGGCAATAGAGTATTGAGCTCGAGGAGGAATGTGAATGACAACTCTCGCTCCAGGCTTTGAAAATATCGCCGAATCATTACTGAAGCAAGTTGAGGGTTTTGAAAAGAAAGTAGAAGCGCAGAGCGTCGGCACGGTCATAGCCGTCGGCGATGGCATCGCGCACGCTGATGGTCTGGCCGAGTGCCGGGCCAGTGAAATCGTCGAATTTTCGGGCGGGGTCGCCGGCGTAGCTTTGAATTTGGAACCCGATAGCGTCGGCATTGTGGTAATGGGTGACTACACCATGATCACGGTTGGCGACGAGGTTCGGACGACCGGCCGTATCGCTTCAGTTCCAGTGGGCGAAGCAATGATTGGCCGGGTAATCAACCCACTAGGCCAGCCACTCGATGGCAAAGGGCCTATATCGACGACTCAAGTCCGGCCTATCGAACGGATCGCGCCCGGCGTTATTGAACGAAAAGGCGTAGACACGCCAGTACAGACGGGAATTCTTTCAATCGATGCCATGTTCCCCATCGGCCGAGGCCAACGCGAGTTGATCATCGGCGACCGCCAGACCGGTAAGACGGCGATTGGTTTAGACACAATCGTCAACCAAAAAGGGAAAGACCTCATCTGCATCTATGTCGCCATCGGCCAGCGAATCGGACAGGTGGCCCAAGTGGTTGCGACCCTGGAAAAGTACGGGGCGATGGACTATACCATCGTCGTAGTAGCCGGCGCTTCTGATCCGGCGCCGCTGCAATACTTCGCACCCTACGCCGGATGCGCTATCGGCGAATATTTCATGGATAAAGGAATGGATGCCCTGGTCATTTATGATGACCTTTCAAAACATGCCTGGGCATACCGGGAAATGTCCCTGATTCTGCGCCGCCCGCCAGGGCGAGAAGCTTACCCTGGCGATATTTTCTCCTTGCATAGCCGCCTGCTCGAGCGAGCAGTGCGCCTGCGCGATGATTACATCATCGTGGCAAAAGAAACGGACGTCACCAGCGAAACAAAAGGCGTAGACGGCAAAGTGTATTTTGGCAACCACGATATGGAATCTGCCGAAAATGCACTCGAAGAAATGGATGACAAAGACAACTATGAAATTGTCCAGATTCCGGGCACGGGCGGATCATTAACAGCGCTTCCCATCATCGAGACGCTATTAGGTGACGTTTCGGCCTACATCCCGACCAACGTGATTTCAATCACCGATGGCCAGTTATTCTTGGAAACAGACTTATTCAACGCCGGTCAACGACCGGCAATTAACACCGGTATTTCGGTGTCCCGGGTAGGTAGCGATGCCCAACGTCGGGCCATGAAGCGCGTAGCCGGTGGTTTGCGAGCTGACCTGGCGCAGTATCGAGAATTGGCGGCATTTGCCCAATTTGGTTCCGATCTGGATAAAGCGACCCAACAACAATTGGATCGAGGCGCCAGATTAATGGAATTGCTAAAGCAGCCGCAGTACGCGCCCTATTCATTGGCTCACCAGGTCATGCTCATTTACGCTGGCACCCGCGGCTACATGGATGCAGTGCCGGTGGATAAGGTTGATCAGTGGAGTCGTGATTTCTTGCGTTACATGGACACTGCCCATCCAGACACTGGTCAAGCGGTGGCGGATTCATTTGACTTCACAGAAGAGACCGAGGATAGTTTCAAGCAAGCCGTCACTGACTTCAACTCGAATTGGTCAGCTTAGCTCTTAAAGTGTTGGCTGGTTGAATTGAGACGCCAGTCCATCATTGACTTAGGATCATCGCAAAGGAGTGCGATTTGGCTACTGAACGCGAACTAAATAAACGCATTCGCAGCATTCGCAACATCTCACAGGTTACGAGCGCCCTGGCTGCCGTTTCAGCAGCCAAGGCTAGTAAAGCGCAGCACCAGGTTATGGCTACCCGAGCATACGCCGGTAAAGCCTATCAAATCCTGATTAACCTGGCGTCACAACCTGGGGTCGATGCCAATAGCGCCCACCCCTTGTTAACCGCGAAGGCAGATATCAAGCAATCGGCCGTAATTCTGATCACCGGCGACCGGGGACTGGCTGGAGCCTACAATGCCAACGTGGTAGCCCAAACGGAACAATTCATACGCGCTATTCCAACGCCCGTACAGGTTATTGCCGTCGGACGGAAGGGGCGAGATCTGATGATCCGTCGAGGTTATAATGTTAGCGCCGCTTTTGATGGCCTGGCGGATGAACCCTTGTTCATAGACATATCGCCCATCGCCCGAGTTGCAATTGAAGATTATCTCCGGGGAGATGTAGACGATGTCTTCATCGCCTATACAGATTTCATCAGCCTGGTTAACCGCATCCCAAAGGTGAAACAATTATTGCCTCTCAAGCCCCTCGACCTGGAAGCAATGGCCGTTTCCGAATATGTAGAGCATATTGATGCAGCCGGCGCAACTGAGCTTGTATACGATTATGAGCCTAGCCCAGCCGTTTTGTTAGACACAATTGTGCCTCGCTTTACCGAACTACAGGTTTACCAGGCCGTTCTAGAAGCGAAGGCCAGCGAGCATAGCGCTCGCATGGTAGCTATGAACAATGCTACCGACAATGCTGCTGATTTGATTGATTTCTTGGTTCTTGAACGAAATAAGGCCCGCCAGATGAGTATTACCAGCGAGATTTTGGACATCGTTGGCGGGGCGGAAGCACTGACCTGAGAGTGAACAGTAGCTCTAATATAGTGAAGCTCGTTTTACCAAAACTATTTGAGCGATTCTTGGAGGTTTAAATGGCTATTGGCAAAGTGAAAGCCATTCGAGGTGTCGTCATCGACGTCGAATTCCCAGAGGGCGAATTGCCCGATATCTACGAGGCATTGGAGATAGATCGCCCGTCGGGTCGTTTGGTGCTGGAAGTCCAACAACATTTGGGCGGCGGTATGGTCAAAACCGTTGCGATGGATTCCACCGACGGTCTACAACGAGGTGTCAATGTGAGGGCTACCGGCGCGCCAATTAAGGTGCCAGTTGGTCCGGTAACCCTAGGTCGAATTTTCAATATCATCGGCGAGGCTATCGACGGCGAACCTACTCCGGAGTCGGATACCTATTATCCTATTCACCGGCCGGCGCCTGAATTTCAGGAACAGTCCACGGTAGCGGAAACGTTTGAAACAGGTCTGAAGGTTATCGATCTGATCGCTCCGTTGCTAACGGGTGGTAAGACCGGCGTATATGGTGGCGCTGGGGTCGGAAAGACCGTTATGATTTCAGAGTTGATTCGTTCGGTCGCCACCGCTCATGAAGGTGTATCCGTTTTTGCCGGCGTTGGCGAGCGGACTCGCGAAGGCACTGACATGTACTACGAGTTACAAGAGTACGGCGTGCTGGATTCGGTGGCCATGGTTTTTGGACAGATGAACGAACCTCCTGGCGTGCGCTTGCG
>JAHEJP010000007.1:18847-37599 GCA_024638855.1 Chloroflexota bacterium | reverse complement strand
ATCAACCGGTTCTCTGCGGAAGATGGAGATAAATACCGCGCTTTCCTTGACCATACTGAGGCGGCCTCGGCTTTTCTCGCGGATGTACTAGACAAGGCGCCGCCAGATTTGAAGAGCCGATCCCTAGGGGAATTATGGCCATGGCTGAAAACCGGCTTTCGATTCCGACGATCTGGCAGGCAAGAGCTGATGGAATTCGGTCGGATTCTGTCGTTGCCGGTCAAAGATTTTTTAGATGAATGGTTCGAATCTGAACCATTGAAAGGCGTATTGGGCCAGCCGGCCGTTATTGGCGGCATGCCCGGGCCATATGCTTCAGGTACAACCTTGATGTATCTGTACCAACAAATGGGCGGAAAAAACGGCGGCTACCGCTCCAGCAAATTTGTTAAGGGAGGGATTGGCAGGTTATCCCAGGCTGTTGCCGAGTCAGCGAGGAGTCATGGCGCCATCGTCAGGTGCGGTGAACCTGTCGCGCGTATTATTGTTCAAGAAGACCTTGCTCAGGGTGTCGAATTGGACAACGGAGAGCTTATCGAATCGCGGGTAGTTGTCTCAGGCCTGGATCCTCGCCGCACATTTTTTGATCTAGTTGGCGGTCCAAATTTGATGCCTGGCTTCATTCGCGATGTTTGTAACATTCGTTTCAAAGGAACCACAACAAAAGTGAATCTTGTCCTCAGTGGGCTGCCAGATTTTAGAGGGTTGGAGGCAAATAATCAGCTCAGTAGCTATATCGTCATAAGCCCTTCGCTGGCGTATCTAGAGAGGGCCTGGGATGACGCCAAGTACGGGCGGATATCGCTGTCGCCAATATTGGAAGCAACCATTCCCACATTGTTGGACCCGGCGTTAGCTCCGGCCGGAAATCACATTATGTCAATAACAGCGCAATATACACCATACTATTTGGGTTCGGGCAGTTGGGACAAACGGCAAGAGGCCTTCGGGGATCTAGTGGTCAGTACACTTGCTGAATACGCGCCTAACATCCCTGAGATTGTGCAACAAAGGCAGGTTCTGACGCCTTTGGATTGGGAAAGAGTTTACGGCCTAACTGAAGGATCGATTTTTCATGGCCGTATGGAATTGGATCAATTACTATTTATGAGACCAATTGCCGGTTATAGTCGTTACCGGACACCCTTTAAAGGTTTATACCTTTGTGGTGCTGGTTCGCACCCTGGAGGTGGGGTGACAGGGGCTCCAGGATATTTTGCTGCTCATGAAATCCTTCGAGATTGGAACTGAAGATGAGTGGGGCTATCTGGCGAATGGGCGAATTGTGACGGTCTTTTTTTAGAGCAATTCGCGTAGTATTACCAAAACGACCATACCGACAATTATTGTGAGCAAAACATTTTTGGTTCGCCAGGCAATGATCGCTGCGAGCAATCCCGCTATTAATCGCTCGTTAAAAATTGATATTGTTTGATCACTGCTTGACAATAATAGTTCAGGAAAAATGAGGGCTGAAAGGACTGCTGGCGGCACAAATCGTAATGCGCGGCTTAGACGCGCTGGTATTTGCCGTCGGCCGAGGATAACGATGGATGAAAGCCGGGTCATGTAGGTCAAAATACCAACGGTTATGATAGTCAGCCAGACAGTCATCCTTGCATCTCTTCCCGGTCCGTGTGCTGGACTAGGTCGCTTTTTGAAAAAATAAATTCATCTGTTAGTATGCCTGCGCCTATGCCGGCAAAGGCAGCAACTATTAGTCCTAGGTTAAACGGGAGGCCAAAGGCTAGAACCGAAATTAGTCCCCCGGTAAGGGCGGCAATTGCGCTGGACCGTTCATCCAGATTTGGGACGACCAAAGCTATGAACGTGAGGGGAATGAAAAACTCGAGCGGCCAGCCAGGCGGTATGAGTGAACCAACGAATATTCCCGCGGCTGTACTTAGCTGCCAACTGCCCCATAAGGCCAGTCCTGAACCAAGGAAAAACCAATGTTTATATTGTGTTTCTGTTGGTTGCCGGTAGTGAATAATTGACACAGCATAAGCCTCGTCGGTCAGTAAATATGCCAGCGTCCCTCGCCAGCGGGCAGAAAGATGCTTGACATAAGATGCAACGGAGGCGCTGTATAGAGCATGGCGGAGGTTTAGTAAAAAGGCAGTTATGATGATAACCAGGACCGGTGAACTGAGGGCGAACAACTGGGCCATGATAAATTGGGCTGAGCCGGCGAAGACAATAATTGACATGGCTTGGACCTGCATAGGGGTCAGCCCAGCATCCAGACCCAGCGCACCATAAATCATCCCGAAGGGGATCACAGCGATCAATATTGGCAGTTCTGCTCTGATACCGTTAAAAAACTCGAAACGTTTTGACAAGGTTATGCTTTAAAGATAATTGAGCTAAGCAAACTGATGCAAGACCATTAAATTGACATAAACAATAACGACTGGTTGTCATATTGATTGCTTGCGCTTAGCGTTTCATTTTCACAATTCTGGAATTTAGATAATTATGACCCAATCCTATTCATTTGCAGAAATCGCTCGGTTACCCGATAAGCGAGATAATGTGGCCGTTGCCGTGCAGCGACTCGAAGCAGGTGCGCGGGTGAACTTTCAGGATCGAACATTCAGCCTTGATAGCCCTATTTTGGTAGGTCATCGCTTTGCGGTCAATCCTATCTGCGTTGGAGAGCCGTTACTTTCCTGGAATATGCCCTTTGGTTTGGCTATACGAGACATATTACCGGGTGAATACGTGTGCAACGCAGCTATGATGGCAGCCCTCGCTTATCGCTCGATCGATTTTGACCTACCCAATGAACCAAATTTTGAAGATTTGATCCGACCTTACGAGTTGGATAAGGCATCTACTAAACTGTCCATACTGGATGAGATTCATGAATCTGGTGCAACATTTATGGGTTACTGGCGCGGCGATATGCGGGGGGTAGGCACTAGAAATATCATCGTTATCTTAGGAACCTCATCCCAGACAAGCGCTTATGTCAAGTTACTGGCACAAAAACTCCAGGAATCGAAGGAAGAATATCTCAATGTCGATGCCGTCGTTGCCGTTGCGCACACTGAGGGTGGCGGGACCGGTGAATTAGCTAACAATCAAGAACTCGTTTTGCGCACGTTAGCCGGTTTTACCGTACATCCGAATATTGGCGCGGTCTTGCTGGTTGATTATGGTTGGGAGCCCGTCAACAACCAACGTCTTCGCAATTATATGCAGGCCCACAATTATGCTCTCGAAGAAGTCCTTCATGAGTTTATGTCAATTGAAGAGGATTTTGGGGCAAGCTTGCTGATCGGCGAATCGATCGTTAAAGGCTGGCTAGGTGCAGTTAATGGGGCGATTCGTACAGTTGAACCGTTGTCTGAGATAAGGATTGCCCTCCAATGTGGTGGATCGGATGCGTTTTCAGGAATATCCGGTAATCCTCTCGCTGCCTGGGTTGCCAGAAAGATCGTCTGGGCAGGGGGCATGGCCAATGTGGCCGAGACACCTGAGTTGGCCGGAGCGGAAGCTTACATGCTTCAGAAGGTGAGTGACCCAAAGAGCGCAAGACGTTTTTTGTCAATGATTGAACGTTTCAAGGTAAGAGCCACCCAGCATGGAGCCACGATCGAAGCCAATACATCTGGCGGCAATATGATGCGAGGTCTATACAATATTACCCTCAAATCGTTGGGCGCCGCCACGAAACGACATCCGGACCAGAGTCTTGATTTCGTGATTGAATATTCAGAGCCTATGCGCCAGCCGGGATTCTATTTCATGGATAGTCCGGGATTGGATCTAGAAAGCATCGCCGGGCAGGTTGCCTCCGGTTGTAATCTGATTCTGTTTGTTACGGGTAACGGTTCTGTGACTAACTTTCCTTTTGTACCGACAATAAAAATCGTGACCACTAGCGATCGCTTCCAGATGCTAAAGAACGAGATGGATGTCAATGCTGGCAAATTCCTGGAAGGTTATTCCATGGACGATCTTGGACGCGAAATGACGGATCTAGCGATTAACGTGGCTTCAGGTCATTTAACACGAGGAGAAAAGGCGGGTCACTCCCAGGTACAAATCTGGCGAAATTGGCAAAAGGTTAGCCAAAATGATCTGGGAAAACAGAGCCGAACGAATGAATTTGATGGCCAACCCATAATATTGGCCAGAGGGCCGGAAATTCCTGATCTTAAATACCGTGTCATGCACTCTGCCAGGGGGTACGCCTCAAGACAATTCGGACTTATCCTGCCGACGAGTCTCTGCTCTTCACAGGTTGCCCGTATTGCGGCCGAGAAGCTCAACAATGCTGGATTTGGTCGTGATCGTGGTCTATCCCGCTTTCTTGCCCTTGGGCACACTGAAGGCTGTGCAAGCTCATCAGGATTAACTGGTCATCTTTTCAGCCGGGTGATGGTGGGTTACGCATGCCATCCGCTTGTACGCCACTGCCTGTTCCTGGAGCATGGCTGCGAAGTTACGCACAATGACTATTTCAAACATTTTCTCATGAGCCAACAAGCCGATCCGTCAAAATTTGGTTGGGCTTCAGTACAATTAGACGGCGGAATAGAGGATGTGACCAGAAAGATCGGTTCCTGGTTCCTTACGGCTTTGATCAATGAAACTGCACCACAGTATCAGGAGGTTGGATTAGAATCCTTGAGATTAGGTATACATACAATCGACGAGATGGCAGAACAGACGGCCGAAGCCCTGGAAAAGATCACACGGGTGATCGTTTTAGCCGGGGGAACAGTCGTGATTCCCGACACATCATCTGTCTTAGCTACGTTATCCTTCCTAAAAGCGTTGTCCCCATCATTGGCTCATGGGCAACAATTTACCCAACCTGGTCTGTACGTCATGGATTCTCAAAGCGATCATTGGCTTGAGACAATAACAGGCTTGGGAGCATCTGGGGTGGAAATCATATTGGCCTACAGTGGCAGGAAACCGATCCAGGGTCATGACTTGGTGCCCGTCATGCACCTGGCGACGGAAAGTGATGTGCAAGAAAATTCGTTGGCTGATTATGATCTAATTCTAAATGGCGATCCAGCAAGTTGGTACAAACAGGTCTTAGAGAAGCTTGTTGATGTGCTGGCTCAACGATATACGCCGAAGGCCGAAATGTTGGGCAATACGGGGTTTCAGATCACAAGGGGCTTGTTGGGACTATCTTTTTAAAGATCTCTAGCTTGTATTTTCAAAAGGCTTTTAGTCGAGTATTCTTTCCAGAAAATGCTCCATCTGTTCATAATGAGAACCCCTCCAATAAAGTTGATTACATGCGTCGCAGGTGGTGAAATCATCAAAAATTCGTCGGGTATTTTCCTCTAGTCTATGCAGGATGGTTGCTTTATCGACTGGAATAATTGATCCATTGCAACGTAAGCAGCGGCTAAAAGGCGCCAACGAACTGCGAAGATCGAATCGACGAATAACTTCCTTCAATTGCAGTTCCGGATCCGATTCACGTATGCAATAACCATGGGTTACTGAGTTTCGCTTCAACAAACCACGGTCTTTTGTCAACAATATACGCTTTTCCTCGCGAGATATTTTGGCCAAATTTGCATCCTGGTAATCATTGCGGTAAAGCGTATCGAATCCAATCAGGCGCAAGTAGGTTGCCAGTTGACCCAAGTGTATATCCAAGACGAATTTGCTTTCACGAAGAGGATATGGTCGAAGGCGGCCGACCGGGCTAATATCAATTGATTCGAAGACTGGGAAAACGCTGATGTGGTCGCCCGCCTCGACAATATAACTAAAGTCAACCGATAGACCGTTGATCAGAATCAGGTCAACTTCGATATGAGGAACGCCAAGGGATTCGATTAGATGCTTTACGCTTGCACGGCCGCGAAATTCATGGTCGAACAGAACCTGGCGATTGTTCGTTGGTAAAAAGTCATTTAGCTCTGCATAGAACCGAAATTTCACCTTACTCATTTTGCTCCATTGATTGGGAGAGGAATTTGCCTACTAGCCAGGCTATCAAAACGGCCAAAAACATTTGTCCAACGATAGCCTCCAGTGCTGAAAGGCTACGGGTCAAATCAGAAATTGGCGTAATATCCCCATAACCCGTGCTCGTCAATGTTATAAGGCTGAAATAAGTTAGGACGGCAAAAAGATCGGAAGAATAATCCGCTTTATTCACATCAATGTTCAAGGAAAATGAAGTGGCGTCTAATCCCTCGGCAAGCAGGTAAAGTAGGGCCCAAAATAAGCCCAGCAATAAGAATACAACCATGGCTCCGCTGATAGTATGGATCGTCACCCGGTCGGCCATAAGTATTTGCCTGATCACTGCTACGGTCGCAAAGCCGACAAAAACAGTCATGGCTACAATGAAGGCAATGGTTGTACGATCCGGAGGCCATGCATCGAAATCCGAAACAAATGACAAGATTAAGGTCGGAATAGAAAGCATGATCCCCACTACCAGCCATTTTAGATTCGTCCCCGCAACATATATCGTGCCCAATATCACAGCCAGGAATATAAAATCCAATATCGGAATTTCTCTCTCTACTTCTTGAAGAATGTAGATCAAGAGTAAAACGACAGCAATGAGCAAGTAGCTCATCCGGTGACTGATGTTTCTCTGATCTTGAGATAATATTGTTCTCATAAACTGGTTAGTACCTCAGGCATGACATCGCTTTGATCCTAGGAAAGATTAACGTCGAGCTGCAAGATATTACCCAAATATAAAAGTTAAGCGGGGAAGGGTGATCTGACACTGCCATGAAATCTAGCCTGACAGCTTGAAATGGGCTTCTAAGAAAGCCAAATTGACTTCGCTCACAGTAACTTGAATTTCGCTATCTAAAGGGCGATTCTTGCGTTGGAAAAGATTTGTTTCCAGGCTTAATTCTGGAATTAGGATCCGATCATGTCGCCCGCGTTTCTCGATGACAACAGCCCTGCCATGCCATTCAGGGTTTTGCAATAAATAAACCAGCGTCCAATGCTCGATTGATCGCCTTTCAGCCCAGCGAACGTTGCTGGAAACGGCTTCAGTGGCGCCTATGCGTTGCTGAACCGATTGCTCATCGAGTACATCTTCTCCTCTTAGATACGCTCTCAATTGTTGGTGAACTACCAGATCCAGATATCTGCGCAATGGACTCGTTGCTTGCACATATGTCCTCATGCCAAGTCCGACGTGGGTTGTGGGGGTCAAGGTTTTCTGGCTGGATTTCATTAATCGTCGAATTGCCACCATTTCACTCAATGTTTTAGCAGGTGGCATTTCCTCAGTGTCTGCGTCCTGGCCGGTATAAGGTATAGGAATACCTTTTTCCCGGGCGAATTTACCCACTGCCTCCCCAGTCAATAACATGATTTCACGCACCAGTTCACGGCTTTCCAGGGGTGGCATCGGCTGAATTTCGACCAGCCCATTTTTGTAAATCACTTTGACTTCCGGCAAATTAATTTCGACCGCCCCATTGGCTAGCCGCCGGGCCTTGCTTGTTCGCGCTATTCCGTTTAGCTCCATTAGCGGGAAAAAATCGAGCTGTTCTTCGGCTTGCTCATAGGTTAGTCGCGTAATCCGTACCCAACTTGGGACGACATCGACGTTCAGTATTTCACTATCTGAGTCTAGTTCAATTTCAAAGGAAATCGCAGGAGATATGTTTGAGAGTCCAAGTCCGAGTATTTCCGTTGCTACTGGCGGCAACATGGTAACAGTCTTGTCGGGTAGATAAAGATTTGCACTTCTTGATTGGGCTTCAAAATCAGAAGGAGTTCCCGGAGATATTAGCGCAGCGACATCTGCTATGTGAACCCATAAGCGGTCGCCATCAATACTGATTGCATCATCCGGATCCTGAGTCTGAGGATCGTCGATAGCTAAACTAAGAAGATGGGTTAAATCGCGTCGATCTTCATCAATCAAAGAAAGATCGATATTTTCGGGCGAAGAAGTTACTAGTCCGGATCGTTGTGGATAGGGATTCTCGGTAATCTCCCAATAGCCAATCGTGAGCAATAGATCATGGGCGTTTTCCGGCTGCTCGTTTTGGCCAAGAGCTTTCATCACGCGGCTATTGTTTCTTTGACCTAGAGCAAGAGCTTCCACATCCTCCAAATAATATTGATCTTCAAGGATTAACGAATTTGTGGCCAATCGGTCTAGAAAATCCTGCCACGCTTTTTGCTCGGCCGCCTTTTCTTGCCGGCTTTCTTTTTCTTTAGCAACTTCTTCAGCGGGACAAACATAGATTTCTTCGGGCGACCCTTGAAAATAAAGGCCATCTAGTACCCATTGCCAGGTGCTCCAGGCAGACTCCGGTGTGAACCTTCCAAACGCCAACTCCGCCAGATCTGACAGGGGAATCGATTCACCCTCAAGTAACTCCCAAGCGGTGACGATCTCTCCTTCTCGAACTTCTAATTCATTAATATTTTCGATAGGGCCAGGATGAAGCGTTTGAACATCCTTATGCCGAACGCTAAATGACTCGCCGTCTATCGTATGAATCTCAATTTTCTTTTTTCCGACGCTTTTTACGCGTGCTGCTCGTCCCTTGTATAGAACTAGACTGTTTTCCCGTACCGAATTATTGGACATCGTCGATCAGTTATCATTCCTTGAGGCTGTAATACAAGCTATGCCACTTGCTCAAACATTAGCTCACTGTATTGAACATTATAAGATCCGGATAATGGACTTTCTAGCGTAATTATAAGGCGGTTGCTTGACTATGCATTATAGCCGTGCTACTATGCCTGCCAACACATAACAAAAAGACAACGAATCGGAGTAGTAACTTCCAAAGCGAGTCATAGAGAGCTAACTAATTGCTGCAAGGTTAGTGTCAGCGCTGGAGGTGAATGGGCCGAGGAGTCGTTTGGGTGAAAGGTAATTAGGATTAATCGCCTATTAGCCTGAATCGGAGATGCCACCGTTATCAAGGCATAGGACTCGCATCTAGTTATTTAGCTGACTAGTTGCTGGTCTGAAACGAGTGAGGCTGGCTTCATAAGTCACGACGCTTTCACAGGCGTCTTCTTTTATTCTAGCCTAAAATGGGTGGCACCACGGGAGAATGAAGGCTCTCGTCCCTGATGACCAAGTTGAGTTTTGGTTACCCGGGACGAGAGTTTTTGCTTTTTCCCACTGGTTCAAGACGAGCCGCTTGGAATTAAACCTGTAGATTGAAGACAACTGTCCGGCGAAAGCTCGAAATGTGTATAGAAACTGCGTGACTCTGAATGGAGAGCAGTATGAACGATACAACGAGAGAACGAAAGAGAGTAATTTATCAACCGGAGTTAGCAGAGTTCCGGGAATTGGCCTCTGGAAAGACGAATTTGATACCAGTATATCGAGTCTTTCCGGCGGATCTAGAAACGCCAGTAACAGTTTATATAAAGTTATTGGATTCGTTGGGAGCATCATTTCTTTTGGAGTCTGTTGAGGGCGGTGAGCAGGTAGGTCGCTATTCATTTGTTGGGGTTGATCCCCGGGGTGTTGTGACACTGCAGGGGGATGAAGTGACTAGGAGCACTGACCCCTACTTCTCCGAAACAAAAATGCAAAGACGAAAGCTGGAAAAAGGTGAGGATATACTTCATGTGCTCAAAAATGAGTTGGAGAAGTTTCAGCCGGCCGATGTTCCAGGTTTACCTCGATTTAGCGGGGGTGCGGTTGGTTATTTAGGCTATGATGTTGTTCGTTACTTTGAACGGTTGCCGGAGACGGCCGAAGCTGTCTTAGCGATACCCGACGCAGTTTTTCTGCTAGCCGATACACTTGTCATTTTCGATCATGCCCGGCACCAGTTGATGATCCTAGCAAATGCGTTCCTAATTGGTGCGGAGGAAACTGATCCGGATCAGGCCTATGTGGACGCCATTCAGCGGATCGAGCGAGTTAGCGAACGGCTGCTACGGCCACTGCCGGCAATACCCAGAAGACGCTATCAGAGCCAGCAAGGCCATGCGCAAAGTTCTATCTCGGCCAACAAGGGCCAGGCTTCTTTTGAGGAGATGGTCCATCAGGCCAAGGAACATATTGCTGCCGGCGATATTTTCCAGGTTGTATTAAGCCAAAGATTGAGTCGCAAGACCGACGCCCATCCTTTTGCTATTTACCGGGCGTTGCGCATGTTAAATCCATCGCCCTATATGTTTTATTTCGATTTTGGTCCGTTAGGTTTCCAAGTGATCGGGGCTTCACCAGAGATGCATGTCCGGTTGGAGGATGGTATTGCCAATGTGCGGCCGATTGCCGGTACACGCTGGCGGGGAAAGACAGAAAGCGAAGATGTGGCTTTGGAGAAAGAGTTGCTAGAAGATGAAAAAGAGCGCGCTGAGCATGTCATGTTGGTTGATTTGGGCCGAAATGACCTCGGCCGGGTGAGCAAATATGGTTCTGTCCAAGTACGGGATTTGATGGTTGTCGAGCGTTATAGCCATGTTATGCATATCGTCAGCCATGTCGAAGGTCAGATTAGTCCCGAGATGGATGCTTTTGACCTCATGCGAGCAACTTTTCCGGCCGGAACGGTGAGCGGCGCACCGAAGGTGCGAGCCATGGAAATTATCGAGGAATTAGAAGAGGAACGCCGCGCCTTATATGCGGGCGCTGTGGGTTATTTTAGCCATGATGGCAGTATGGATACCTGCATCGCCATCCGAACCATGCTCGTTCAAGACGATGTCGTTCACGTTCAGGCAGGTGCAGGCATCGTTGCCGACAGCGATCCAACCCGAGAGTATGACGAATGCCTGAACAAGGCCCGGGCACTAATGGTCTCCGTGGAACAAGCCGAAGCTGGGTTGTTGTAAACAGGCTTAAAAAAGGAGTGATTATTATGGACAAGAAGCGGCTATTGACTGGGGACCGACCGACCGGTAAATTGCATCTTGGGCATTATGTCGGCAGCATCGCCAATCGCGTGAGGTTACAGGATCAATACGATTGTTTCTTCATCATCGCCGATTTGCACATGTTGACCACTAAGAATGCACGCGAAGATATTGATGCTATCCGAACTAACGCCGTTGAAATGGTCATTGACTATCTATCTTGCGGGATTGATCCGGCCAAGAGCACAATCTATCTTCAAAGCGCGGTTCGCGCAGTGTATGAAATTAATCTCATTTTTGAGATGCTTGTTTCTGTCCCTAGATTGAGCCGGCTGCCATCTCTTAAGGATATGGCCAGGGCGGCCGATCTGACTGAAATGCCGTTTGGTTTATTAGGCTATCCCGTTCTACAGGCAGCCGATATCATTACCCCACGAGCTCACCTCGTCCCTGTGGGGAAAGATAACGAAGCACATGTAGAAATAACTCGTGAATTGGCCCGTCGCTTCAACTTTTTATATGGGGAAACTTTGCCGGTGCCGGATGTGATGATCGGCGATGTTCCTACACTTGTAGGCACCGATGGCAAGGGAAAAATGAGCAAGAGTCTGGGAAATGCGATCTTGTTGAGTGACGATTCCAGGACTGTTCGGAAAAAAGTACACGGTATGTATACAGATCCAAAGAGGATAAGTGCAAATATTCCCGGTACGATAGAAGGAAATCCGGTATTTATCTACCATGAGGTATTCAATCCTGATAAGGTTGAAGTCGAGGATCTAAAAAACCGCTACCGTCGAGGTGAGGTAGGAGATGTGGAAGTCAAAGATAAATTGACGATCGCTATCAACAATTTCCTCGATCCGATTCGAGAAAAACGAGCTGCCATTGAGGCTGATCGCGGGTTCCCAGAACAGGTCCTTTATGAAGGGACGGTCGCCGCTTCTCAAATCGCCGATGAAACGGCAATGATGATGAAAAAGGCCATGGGGCTAACAGGTGTCTGGAACAAGATCAGTCGTAAAGGTAGAGATAGAATGAAGAAATTGGAGCAAATAACAAAGTGACAGATCTGGTACTGTGAAATAAATCGTAAATTGCCGGAGAGCGATATGATTGTAATGATAGATAATTACGATTCATTTACCTACAACCTGGTTCAGTATTTAGGCGAGCTCGGGGCACAGATAGAAGTCTATCGAAATGATCAGGTGACGGTTGACGAAATTAAGTCTTTGTCACCCGATCAGATTGTCATTAGCCCTGGCCCAGGATCGCCACAGGATGGCGGCGTCTCGATTGATGTTATCAATGCCCTTGGTCCCACGATTCCGATCATGGGCGTATGTTTAGGACACCAATGTATTGGTTATGCTTTCGGAGGCAAGGTAAGTCGGGCACCTCGTTTGATGCACGGCAAGGTTTCATCGGTTTATCACAATGGTAAAGGGACGTTCAATGGCGTTCCAAGCCCGTTTGCTGCAACTAGGTACCATTCATTGATCGTCGAAGAACCCCTACCAGCTAGCCTGGAGGTGACAGCCTTTACCAGAGACGGCGAAATAATGGGTCTTCGTCACAAAGAGTACCCCGTTGTCGGCGTCCAGTTTCATCCGGAGAGTATATTGACTGAACATGGAAAAAGAATCTTGCGAAACTTCCTCGAAGGGAGGTAATGCATCTCTCGGATAGATGAAGTTAAGTTGCCTTCAACGCGCAAATCAACAATAAACAGGATCACGAAAAATATTTAATACGGAGAAAATGAATGACGATTGTCCATGGCTTCGAGATAGTCGAAGAAGAAATGATACACGAGATTAATACTGAAGCGCGTTTATACCGGCATCTCAAATCGGGAGCCGAGTTGCTGTCGCTAAGCAACGATGATGAGAATAAAGTATTTGGCATTACCTTTCGGACTCCTCCTCCGGATTCCACCGGTATCGCCCATATCATGGAACACTCTGTTCTAGGAGGTTCTCGCAAGTACCAGGTGAAAGAACCCTTCGTGGAACTTCTCAAGGGCTCGTTGAATACGTTTTTGAATGCTTTTACTTCCTCGGATTGGACGGCGTATCCGGTTGCCAGCACCAATTTGCAGGATTTTTACAATCTTATCGATGTCTACTTGGATGCAGTTTTTTATCCCTTAATCACCCGGCATCACTTGGACCAAGAGGGATGGCATTATGAATTATTAACACCAAGCGATCCCCTAACATACAAAGGCGTCGTGTTCAACGAAATGAAAGGTGCCTATTCATCGCCTGATGGCGTCTTTCAGCGTTACAACCAGCAAACATTATTTAGGGATCACGTTTATGGTTTGGATTCAGGCGGCGATCCAGCGCATATACCAGATTTGTCCTACGAACACTTTAAAGGATTTCATGAACTCTACTATCATCCTGCCAATTCGCGGATCTTCTTTTATGGCGATGATAATGCTGAGGAAAGGCTGAGGATTTTAGATAATTATTTGAATGCGTTCGATTCCATTCATGTTGATTCAGCCATTCCACCCGCACCCAGATACACGGAACCAGTTGAATCCATTCACCCATATGTTGTCGACAGGGAAACAGATAACAGTCAAAAGGGGCGAGTCCAGGTTAATTGGTTGTTGGTTGATATGTCTGACCCGACTTTGACTATGGCTTTAAACATTTTGTCGTTTGCCCTGGTGAGCATACCGGCATCTCCCCTTAGAAAGAATCTGATAGATTCTGGTCTGGGAGACGACGTCACCGGCGGAGGGCTATCTGGTAACCTGCGTGAAATGACTTTTGGAATCGGCCTGAAAGGGATTGATATTGACAGTGCGCCGAAGGTCGAAGAAATTATACTTGAAACCCTTGGCCAACTTGCGCGAGATGGGCTTGAAACAGATATGATCGAAGCGGCCGTCAACAGTATCGAATTCCAACTTCGGGAGAACAATACGGGCCGTTTCCCAAGAGGCCTAAGTTTAATGTTGCGAGCCCTGGGTACATGGCTGTACGAGGGTGATCCATTTTTGATGTTAAAGTATGAAGAGCCGCTAGCAGCCGTGAAGGAAGAGTTAAGACGAAATCCGAGCTACTTATCGGATCTCATTCAGGCCAATCTACTTGACAATCCGCATCGCGCCACAGTAATTCTTAAACCAGATCCTGAGTTGGGCCAAAGACTCATCGATGAGGAGCAACATAAATTGAGTCTTATTCGTTCCGAATTAGGTGATGATGAAATCGAAGCCATTATCGACAATACATTGACGCTGAAAAAGCTCCAAGAAACACCGGATTCTGCGGCGGCCCTAGCGTCAATCCCAACTTTGACTTTAGCTGATCTGGATAAGAACAGTAAAGAGATTCCGATCGAAGTTGAGCCATTCGACGGTGGCGAGATCCTATTCCACGATCTTTTCACCAATGGCATCGTATATCTAGATGCCGGTTTCGATTTACACTCGTTGCCAACAGATTTATTACCTTATGTTAATTTATTTGGTAGCTCGCTGACGAGAATGGGTACAACATCTTTGGATTATGTAAAATTAACGCAACGAATCAGCCAAAAAACCGGCGGCATCTGGCATTCAACATTTACATCAGCTAGCAAAGATCGGCAGTCGAATCCTGGCCAACTTCTATTACGGGGTAAGTCCACGATGAGCCAGGTTCAAGAATTACTGGAGCTATTTGCAGATGTCTTAAAAAATGTAAAACTCGACAATAAGGAACGGTTTCGCCAAATCGTATTGGAGGCAAAAGCGGGCCAAGAATCAGGCCTGCTGCAGATGGGGCATATCGTCGTCGCTAATCGGTTGGCTTCCCAATATAGCGTTTCAGATTGGGCGGCCGAACAAATGGACGGCGTCACATACCTGGTATTCTTAAACCGGCTAGTGGAACAAATAGAAGAAGATTGGCCATCAGTTTATCGAAACTTAGAAGCTGTGAGATCGGCGTTGATCAATCGCAGGGCAATGCTCCTGAATGTGACCGTTGATCGAGAAAGTTATGCCAGGCTCAGACCGGTTTTGAACGAATTTATCATGACGCTGCCAACGAAAAATGGTCAAATGCGTGATTGGACAGCGGATCTGCAACCAATTAACGAAGGTCTGACGATTCCTGCCCGCGTGAACTATGTTGGCAAGGGCGCCAATCTATATGATTTGGGTTATGGACTCAATGGCTCTGTAACAGTCATTAATAAATACCTGCGCACAAGCTGGCTCTGGGAAAAAATCCGTGTGCAAGGCGGCGCCTACGGCGGTGGCAGCCGATTCGATCGTTACTCTGGAACATTTGCCTTTTATTCATATCGCGATCCAAACATTATATCAACTATTGAGAATTACAATGGGACAGCCGATTTTCTTCGTAATTTTGAATTGTCTGATGAAGAACTAACGAAAGCGATTATAGGGGCAATCGGGGAAATTGATTCCTACCAATTACCGGATGCAAAAGGCTATTCTTCTATGGTTCGCCATTTGATTGGATTAACAGAGGAAGATCGACAGCAATACCGGGATGAAATTCTATCCACTACTGTTGCTGATTTTCGAGCATTTGCCGACGTGATTGAGGCAGTTGGTCATGCCGGTAGCGTCGTTGTATTGGGTTCACCTGAAAGTATCGACGCTGCCAATGAAGACAACTGGCTTGAAGTCAAGAAGGTGCTGTAAAAAGGATGACCATAAAAGCTGCGATCGCTCAAATTATCAACGGCCGTGATCTGGATGTCGATCAGGCTGAAGCAGCCATGAATACAATTATGGATGGCGAGGCTACCCCTGCCCAAATTGGCAGTTACCTAACAGCGCTGCGTATGAAGGGGGAGACGACTGATGAGATTGCCGGCAGCGCCAGGTCTATGCTGGATCATGTCATCCGTGTGGACGTGGATCTAGAGCCTGGGATGATGTTAGTCGATACTTGTGGCACGGGAGGAGATGGCAAACATACTTTTAACATTTCTACCACTGCTGCCTTCGTCGTCGCCGGATATGGCATTAAAGTAGCGAAACATGGCAATAGGGCGGCCAGCAGTAAGAGTGGTTCGGCCGATGTGCTCATGGCGCTTGGTGGGAACCTCGATCTAACGCCCGAACAGGTAGCTGAGTGTCTGGATGAAATTGGCATAGGCTTTCTTTATGCGATCAATCACCATCCTGCGATGCGTTATGCTGTGGGACCGAGGCGTGAAATTGGTTTGCGCACAATATTCAATCTTCTGGGACCGTTGACCAACCCGGCTGGCGCTACGCATCAACTCATCGGCGTATATGATCCCGCCTTAACAGCTCCTCTGGCGAAGGTACTTGGTGCTCTTGGCCGAGAAGGGGCTTTTGTCGTTCATGGTTCTGATGGCCTAGATGAATTGTCTACCACCGGACCCAATCGTGTCAGTCAGTACGATGGAAAGAATGTGACAACGTTCGAGCTCGATCCAGCTGAACTGGGTATAGCGCCTGCTAAGCTAGAAGACGTCGAAGGTGATACACCTGCAGATAATGCCAGAATTACTAGGGCTATTCTAGCAGGTCACGATATGGGACCACGTCGAGATATCGTGATACTTAATGCGGCTGGGGCTTTGTGTTTGCAGAGTAGGGATTGGAATGTGGCTTTGAGCCAGGCCAGAGAGTCGATCGATAGTGGGGCTGCTTTGAATATATTGGAAACCTGGATCGCGAAGACTCAAAGTTACGCTTGATCCTTTGTTGATCTGTGTACTGTGCAATTTGATTTCCTTATGAGCGTATCCAATAAGTCTAAACGTCGCGGCACCATCTTGGATGAGATCATGCGATATCATCGCGAGCAGTTGCCAAAAAAAATGCGCAATGTACCACTGGCTACATTACGAGCGTTGTCAAACGTTGCCCCAATCACAAACGGCTTTTATGCCGCCTTGAAAAAGCCTGGCGTCTCCCTCATCGCCGAATGCAAAAAGGCATCGCCAAGTAAAGGACTATTGGTACGGAATTACGATCCCAAAGCTCTGGCATCAATCTATGCCGAAGCCGGTGCAAGCGCCATTTCGATTCTAACCGACAGTCGTCACTTTCAAGGTTCGCTCAACGATCTGACTGATGTTAAGGAACTCCTGAATAAGGGTGGAATTCCAACAATGGCCTTTGCGAAAGGCATACCTGTTCTGCGAAAGGATTTTATATTTCATGCTTACCAGCTTTATGAGTCTCGGGCGGCAGGCGCTGATGCTATTCTACTAATTGCCCGTGTTCTAGAAGGTGCTGAGCTAAAGAGTCTGCTGAATTTGACAAAAGATCTGGGAATGGAAGCCCTGGTAGAAGTTCATACTGAAGAGGAATTGGATCGAGTATTGGCTCTTGCACCGCAAGTCATCGGTATCAACAATCGCAATTTACAGACCTTTGAAGTTGATTTTGAAAATACCTTTCGCCTTCGGCAGCGGATACCGGCCGATGTTGCCATTGTCGGCGAAAGCGGCATTCGAACGGCCGCGGATGTCAGGCGAATGGCGGAGATTGGCGTTGATGCGATCCTCGTTGGAGAAACCCTGGTCAAGAGTCGAAACGTTAGCGAAACCGTAAAATCTTTGGTTAATGCTGGAAGAAATTAAAGTTGTTGTCCCTATGTTTAAAGGGAGCGCTAGCCATTTGATTTTAAGGAAATTCGATATCACTGAGCTCGCGCAGTGCATTTAACTTCAGGATTACTTTCTGGCCCTGTTCGAATTGTTGCCATTCATCTAAAGTTGTTTCCCATTCATATGTTTCTCCATCCGCGTCGGTGAAGAATACAATATATGATTCTTGGCTCTCGCCTTGCCTTTCGTCATTGTTCAAATCCGCTCTTGGCCAGTAGGGAGAATGATCACTGCCCTGCGAGTTCTCCGTGCGAACAACGATCCACTTGTCAATTTCATAGGTATATAGTGGTTGATAAACCGGCTCGTCTCGGTAAATGGGCTCCTCATACGATTCCGTGCGGACTTGTGTCTCGTAAATTGGCCTTTCGCATTGGATGTCTTCGAAAAATCCGTTTCCAAGATCGCGCTGGCCGCAAACATAGGATTCAGTACCTGTCTGCACCCGCTCTTCGACTTGTCGCTGTCTAGTCTCGTAATGATCCAGGATTTGATCATAATGGTGAATCTCTTCTTTCTGGCTGAGAAGGCGAGCTCCGGCAGGGAGTTCCCAATCTTCCTCGTTGACCGTTTGAAAAGCTTCGACCTCGAAAGATCGCTCCCATTGATATCCACTTACCGAAGCATCTGAGTCTCTTCCACCAAAGATGAGAAAAGCAACGGCAGCTAAGCAAATAATGGCTACGATAGCGATACCGACAATGACAGCGACCGGAAGCATTCGCTTTTTGCTGGTGTCTGTAGGTTGAGCCTCGGATTTTCTCGGATCTTCGTCAAGGGTCATGTCGCCGGTTGTCGGAACTTCATCAAGGCCGTAATCCTTGACACCCTGCACCGGGCTTGATGATTCCCTGGCTGCTCCACAAGAGCCACAGACAGATATATCGGCGGCGTTACTGGTACCGCAGAATTCGCATACCCAATCAGGACCGACCTTGGCTAACTTCTGAAGTCGCTTGTCGGTTACTTCAGCGTCGTCGGCTATGTAGAATTTCGTGTCTTCCGGCCGGGAACGACTGCAATTCTGACATTGGCGATGCCGGCCGAGATTGCCTGTTGTCCCGCAATATTGGCAATCCCAACGACCCTCTTTTACAGCCATCGTCTACTCCTCCAGATAAGGCTCATGTCCAGAAATGTTTGATAGTACAGTAGATATTCATTTGTCCGATGGTACAATTTTCCTAATTGTCTTTATGTCTACTTCGCGGTATTCTTTGAAGAGGTTTCCAGAGCTGGACCGATGTATGCATAAGCGTCTCTCATCGTTTGGAGGCCCGGCATTTAGTGCCGGGCCATTTTTTACTTAT
>JAHEJP010000007.1:0-18747 GCA_024638855.1 Chloroflexota bacterium | reverse complement strand
TGAGGATATCTTCAAGGTCATTCTGTTGGTCAATAAGGCGTAGATAATCAACCTCATCGGCTAGTCGCCAGTAATAGTCAAGTTGAGACTGGGCTAAGTTATGTGCTTCTTCTTGGTTACGATAGCCCAGCATTTGATTATCGCCTCGAACAGATTTCTTTGCCGGCTTGACGAATATCGTGGCAAATACAACATCAACTGAAGCTTCAAGTAGGGAAGGAAAGGTGACCATTGCCTTCCCAAACGCCGTTGGCTGCTTAATTTCAGATTGGTGAATAGCATCGACCGATCGGAGCAAATTGCGGCCCAAGGTTAGCGCATTGTAGGCAAGATCTAAATGGCCATCGACGATAATCATGCTCAGCTAAATAGCGAGTTAAAGCAGTATATAAATGGCGATAACTTTTTCACCTGCCGTCGCCAGACATCCTAAGAACTATTCAAAAAATTTGATGGATCAGGTAAGGGTAGGATAGAGCGCCAGCTTATGATCGTATCAATTTGCGAAGCGTTGCCAGATTAACCGGATCCATTTCAATCTCATTGCCCTCGTCATCCTCTTTAGTCTTATTGGTCTCCAGGTGAGCGGGATGATCAGTCCAACGAGAATCATTGACGAAATTCTCGAAGCCACTCAAACCGACAGCTCCTTCGCCAATATGAGCATGCCGGTCTTTTCGCGCGCCCAACTCGTATTGACTGTCGTTAAGATGAAAGCACTTAATTTGTTCCAATCCGATCAGCCGATCAAACTCTGACATGGTGGCTTCATAGGCTTCGGGTGAACGAATATCGTAGCCGGCTGCCAGCACATGGCAGGTATCAAAACAAACACCCAAGCGACCCATAGTCTGTCCAGCTTGTCTGTCTTCCAGGAGTTGGGCTAGATGCTCGAAGCGGAAGCCAAGGGTTGTCCCCGTGCCAGCCATTGTTTCGAGGCAAACGGTCGTTTGGTAGCCGGCTGTTTCTTCGAGTAATCGGCGCAACGCGCGAGCTATATTGTTTAATCCAGCCTTTTCGTCAGCCTTGATATAAGCGCCTGGGTGGATCGTCAAGAAGGGGATTCCTAAATCTTCACAACGGTCCACTTCGACCTTTAGTGCCTGGTAGGACTTTTCCCATAACGCATCTTCAGAAGAACCGATATTGATCAAATAGCTGGCATGTACGGCAACTGGAAATATATGCGCGTACTCATTGGCGGCATCCTTGAAGTCATCAATATCATTGTCAGTGAGCGGTTTGGCTTTCCACTGGCGATTGCTCTTGGTAAATATCATGATCGAGTCACAGCCGATATCGTCTCCCCGTTGAAAAGCCTTGTTTAGTCCACCGGCCGAGCTGACTTGTGCGCCTAATCTCATATTCTGTACCTAATCCCATATATCTATTTACAACTTGAGCCGAGGCGTGACTAGCCCTGGTCACCCTTCGCCACAAGTGTTAAATGTAATTCCAACTAATGCCTAAGATCTTGTCTTTTCAGATGCAATAGCTAAATGTCCTCTGGGCTCTTGGCACTAAAATAGCCAATGGCTTCAAGGCTATCGATAGTATAAACTGCATCTTTGTAAACACGCCATACCTGATTGCCAGCCATATCCAGGATGTAGTTACCCTCCAGACGGCCTGTCAAATCGCCACCCAGGGTATATAAATTGTTTCCCTCTAAATACGCGAACAACTCCCCTTTCCTGTCCAGCAGACCTCTGTAGCGCATGTTCATCCTCCTACCAACTATGAAGTGCAAACCATTCTACAGGCTTCTAGATCGCTCATTTCTGCCGGTTACTGTCAATTGATTAACTATTCACCTCCAACGGTAAATGTGGCCCGGACGGTGCCCTCAGAGTCTACCAATGTAACTGATTCGCCAATCTCCCAAACCGGTTCGCTAAATCCCCAGTATAAATCCGATGGACCTTCCTGACCTGTTCCGGTATGCAAGAGAATGGCGGCCCCTTCGCCAAACAATGTTACTTGGCCAAAGGTATAAGTTAGCCCCTCGGCATCGCTCAGACGCCAACCGAGCAAAGCCATAGGCCTGCTTCCGGAGTTGACTATTGAGACGGCTTCCTCGTCCAGATCACCAGCGCCAGTGACATCGGCAATATCAATATTAGCCTCACCTTCAACTGGAAGCGCGGCCGATATTGGTGTTGGAGAAAGTATTGGCGAAACTGTTTCAGTCGGTGGTGGGGCCTCGGTTGGAATACCACCGACCGGAATAATCAATTCTTGCCCAACCTGGAGAAAATTGGGGTTGTCCATGCCATTGGCCGCCATGAGATCTTCAACCGATACATCAAAATCACGGCTTATTTTTCCGAGCGTATCGCCAGCTTGAACGATATATAAAGGGATTTCCGTTGATTCTTCCGGAATGGCTTCAGCGGCACCTATGGGTGCTTCCGCAATTTGATCACCCGCAATCAGGGTAGGCACTGTAGGAATAGCGATGGCTTGCTCGGCCATTTCTACGGTATCTGGCTGTCGCTCATCCCAAAAATAGAGGATAAGAAGCACAACCGTAGCTGAGACAATTACATTTAGCAGGATGAAAGCAAGCAAACGACGCGCAGACATAGGCAACTCCTACCAAGGTTTATTTATTGTACACCAGCGAAATTGCCCCGCAACTTAGATCAGTGGGCGCCACGGGCTGCAACATAGATTGAGGAGTGGTTTGACAATGATTTGGAAAAAGCTATCCGTTCAGAGAAAATTAGGAAGTATCCAAATCAAGTGATAAGCTTTCCCGATTTGAATTGTTTATTCGGTTGAACCGCAATATCTCTAAATCACGGGATTCTATGGGCATACTCTTTATGACCAGGTGTTCCGCATTTTACTGAATCGAGAAGATAAGATATGTCAGATTCGCTTAAAATATTATTTGTCAGCGCTGAAGTTGCGCCATTTGCGAAGCGTGGTGGCTTGGGTGACGTCGCAGGTGCACTGCCAAAAGCTTTGAAGAAACTGGGTCATGATGTGCGGGTTGTCATGCCGGCTTACCAGGATATTGAGTCGAGTATAGACAGCGGCCGCTTCGACCTTCAAAGTTCTGCCGGACAATTATTGGTTCCAATGGGCGGCGGCGTATTTCCGGCCGGTGTTTTTGAAGGAAGGCTGCCTGGAAGTGAAGTGCCAGTTTATTTTATTGCTGAATGGAACCTTTTCAATCGCACAGAAATCTACGGTTACGACGACGACCCATATCGTTTTGCATTCTTCAGTAGAGCCGCACTCGATCTGGTAAAAGCAATCGGATGGCAACCAAATGTTCTTCATGCCCATGATTGGCATACAGCTCCTGCTGTTACCTGGTTGGCTACAGCAGGTCAGGCCGATGATTGGTATCGTGGAATTCCAAGTTTGTTCACGATTCATAATCTGGCTCATCAAGGACATAGCAGTTGGGATATTCTCGATACTCTGGGGATTTGGACGCACTCGTTGGTCGAAGAAGCCTACGGGGAGGTCAATTTCATGGCCCGGGGGATCTATCACGCTACTCTTATTAATACGGTGAGTCCAACCTATGCCAGGGAGATCATGACACCAGATGGCGGGGCAGGTCTTGATGGCATTTTGGGCTACCGGGCTAATGATGTTCATGGCATATTGAACGGCCTTGATTTCGATGTTTGGAATCCGGAAACAGACTCGCGTCTAGCAAGCCATTTCAATGCCGACAATTTAGCTGCGCGATTACAGAACCGGCGTGCTCTTCAGGCACGAGCAAACCTTCCTCAGCTCGACGACGTTCCCATCGTGGCCATGGTATCCCGGTTGGATTGGCAGAAAGGGTTAGATATCACCGGACATGTCACCCATTTATTAATGAATAATTATGCCGGTGAGGCTCAATTTGTTGTACTAGGATCAGGATCATACGAATATGAGTCAATGTTTGCCCGATTAGCAGACTACCACCGAGATAAAATGGCAGTATTTCTGGACTATATGCCAGATCTGGCACCTCTGATATATGGAGGAAGCGATATTTTTCTTATGCCCTCACTATTCGAACCTTGTGGTCTAGGTCAGTTGATATCCATGCGTTATGGCAATGTGCCTGTTGTGCGCTCTACTGGGGGTTTGGCCGACACAGTGCAAGATGGCATCACCGGCTTTACCTTCTTTGATTATAGTGCTGGAGCATTCTGGGACGCTCTTGAAAGAGCAATCTATACATACAATAATGATAAAGATAGTTGGCGAAACATTCAAAAAGTCGGGATGGCGTCTGATTTTTCATGGCAACGATCAGCATTTGGCTACCAGCAACTTTATGAATGGGCAATAGCAAAGATGTGAGACAAAGAGGCTGATATGCGTTTTCCCAGATCAGGCGGCGTTCTTGTTCACCCAACTTCATTCCCGAGTCCTTATGGAATTGGTGATTTGGGGAATGGCGCCCGTGAGTTCGTAGACTTTCTGGTCAGAGCGAAACAATCCATCTGGCAGATTTTACCTTTAGGTCCCACTGGTTATGGTGATTCGCCTTACCAATCATTTTCCGCATTTGCTGGAAATCCATTGCTCATCAGTCCTGATTTGTTGGTTAGAGACGGTTATATGCCGGCCGATTTGTTGGTTGACATCCCAGCTTTCCCGACGAATAGAGTTGATTTCGGCTGGGCCATTCAATATAAACAACGACTATTGAAGTTGGCTTTTCTCAATTTTGATTCTTCTGCAAAAGGAGTGCAAAAAGCAGCTTTCGACCAGTTTTGCCAGGAAAATGCGGATTGGTTAGACGATTATGCCTTATTTATGGCCTTAAAGGAGCACCATAAAGATCGGGATGGCGGAGTCTGGAACACCTGGCCCGAGCAAATAGCTAAGGGCATCTTAACTACAAAGCGAGAATGGGCCAAAAGACTGGAGCCAGAGCTCCGTTTCCATAAATTCAACCAGCATGTATTCTTCGAACAATGGTTAGCTCTAAAAGCATATGCCAACGACAATGGAATCCGAATTATTGGTGATGTGCCAATCTTTGTGGCCTTCGATAGCGCTGATGTTTGGGCGAATCCAGACTTGTTTTTTTTGGACGATGCAGGAGCACCAACTTTCATAGCCGGCGTTCCGCCAGATTATTTTAGCCAGACAGGCCAACGGTGGGGCAACCCACTTTATCGATGGGATGTACTAGCTCAAAATGCGTACTCTTGGTGGGTCAAACGTTTGCGAATGGCTTTTACTCAAGTTGATATTGCAAGAATTGACCACTTTAGGGGGTTTGAAGCCTATTGGGAAATTCCGGCAACGGAACCAACTGCGGAGATAGGTCAGTGGGTCAAGGGCCCAGATGCAGCATTTTTCGAATCGATGCAGGAGCAACTGGGTCACCTTTCTATTATCGCCGAAGATCTTGGGGTCATCACTCCTGAAGTCGAGGAATTACGCGATCACTTCGAGTTTCCAGGCATGAAAATTCTTCAGTTTGCCTTTGGGGGAGAACGAAAAAGTAGTTTCTTACCGCACAACTTCGGCCGGAACTGTGTGGTCTATTCGGGCACCCATGACAATGAGACAACACTCGGTTGGTACCGAAATGCGAGCCGAGATGAACAGGATCATGTTCGTCGATACCTGGCTCGAGATGGCACGGATATCGCCTGGGACCTCATCCGCCTGGCCTATGCTTCGGTGGCTGATACTGCGGTCATTCCTCTGCAAGATTTGATGTCTCTGGGAAACGAGGCGCGAATGAATTTTCCGGGCAAAACCGGAGGATGGTGGACCTGGCGTTATTCATCGGAAATGCTGACTGATTTCATAGCTGACCGTTTAGGTGAGATTACCGAGATATTCGGTCGGAACATTGAGGATGATGGCTAGCCTGTCAACACTGGATAATGATCAGATCTGCCAACGATTGGTGATCTTTAGCAAAGGTATGGAGGATGACACAAATTCCAACTGGCATAGAGAATAGAGGTTTAAATTGGGGTTGGCTCACGATACTTCTTTCAATTGTCACCCTGGTTTTGGCCGGAATTACAATAGGTTTTGAATTAACCGACACCGTGGTGGGCATCTATATTTTTAAACCGCTCACAACGGCGACTATTATCATTATTGCTTTAATCGCTCTGCAACCCCCAACATTTCAGTATAAGTGGATGATCCTATTTGGTCTCGGCTTTTCGTTAATCGGCGATATTTTACTGATGTTGCCATGGGATCTGTTTCTGTTTGGCCTGATAGCCTTTCTGGTTGCCCAAATCTTCTATACCATCGGCTTTAGTTCGGTCCGTGGATTGTACACATCTGTGATTGGCGCCATCCCCTTTGTGATTTTTGGGCTAATTATGGGCTTCTTTCTTTGGCCCAATCTGGGAGAGATGCGGATACCGGCGATTGTATACCTGGTGGTCATTTTGGTTATGGGCTGGCAGGCTTTTGGCCAGTGGCAACAGACGGGGGAGCGAAGGGCTTTGTTAGCATTCGTGGGCGCCCTACTATTCATTGTCTCTGATTCACTTTTGGCAATTAACCGCTTCGCTACCCCTTTGGAGCTATCACGTTTATTAGTTCTCGGGACATATTATCCTGCGCAATGGCTCATATCATTGTCAACCGGTTCGGAACATCCATAGATCGATAATGCTGCCGTTTGACATTTAGATCGCCATATGGCAGAATTTTGTGGCCCAATCAATCAATAAATGAGCCCCCGTAGCTCAGAGGATAGAGCGTCGGCCTCCGAAGCCGAAGGCCCGTGTTCGAGTCACGGCGGGGGTACATGGTAACATATTTTCGTCAAAAACGCGTCTGCAGAGGCGCGTTTTTTCGTCCTCCTAGGGAAGCTAACGCCTAGCACACCAATCAAAATAGCACACAATTCGCACTGAACGAGGGGTTTCATTTAATAAACTGGTCGAGACCCAGCCCATGGTGCGCCACGATTCCAGTCTATGGCCAATATTTCCTTAGCGCTAACCCTCTTAGACCAACATTAAGTTGTGCAGAAGATGAAGATTACGAGTTGTTGGCCGAGAGGAAGAGATCCATTTCTTATTGCTAACGGCGTTGTTGAATCGAACAGGCCGATTGACAAGAAAAGCTCTTAGCCTTCATGATCGGAGCCAATGATTTTCGTTATAGAATGTAGAATACTGGCTTCCTATCGGCCGATGTTTTGCTATAAAGAACATTAAGGCCAGTTCCAAGATCTTGCCGAATAGACGACAGAAAGAGACAATCCGTTTGTCATGCCAAGAAGTACAAGAATCACACGCCGGCGGGCAATTCGCGCGAAATCCAGACACGATGGCATTAATACATTTGCAAAGATAATCGGCATCATATCACTCGGATCGATCATCATCATTTTGCTATTTGCTATTGCTGGTCTTGTCGGGGTTGCCGCCGCTTATGAAGAATTTGTGTCGCAATTGCCCGAATTCAGCGATGTCGAACGTCTGGGGCAAGATAGCCAAACGACATTTGAGACAACGAAAATCTACGCTTGGGGTGATGATCCTGATGGGAACGGCTACCGGGACTTGGTCCCGATTTATGAAGTGATCGATCCTGTCGGTGGTGACCGACAGTGGTTGACGCTTGACGAGATGCCACGAAATCTCATAGATGCAACAGTAGCAATTGAAGACAGGAGCTTTTGGTCAAACCAAGGATTTGATCTCCAAGGCATTGGCCGGGCATTTTACGAGTATGTCATCTTGGGAGGACAGATCCAGGGAGGATCATCGATCACGCAACAGCTGGTAAAAAATACGTTGATCGAAGATGAGCGGCGAATTGTTGGCGAAACCATCAATTCTGATGATTATCGACGCAAGATCGAGGAGTTGTTACTTGCTCAACAATTGTCCCAGGTTTACACCAAGGAACAGATACTGGAATGGTATCTAAACACCAACTTCTATGGAAATCTGGCTTATGGTATTGAAGCGGCCGCGAGAGTCTATTTCGATAAATCAGCCGCAGAATTGACCCTGGCAGAAGCAGCTATGTTGGCGGCGATCCCGCAATCGCCAGCTTTGAATCCCATCGACAATCTGGAAAAGGCGAAAGAGCGCCAGGAATTGGTCTTAGAAGCCATGCTCCGCGAAGAATTCATTAGTCGAGAAGCGTGGCTTGTGGCTATGACTGAACCAATGGACATCTCTCCGGGACTTGAGGAAAGATTTGATATTATCGCGCCTCATTTTTCTCAGTATGTTCGCAAACAGGTTGAACAGATGTTTGGTCCAGCCCGGGTTTTACGAGGTGGCTTGCGCGTCTATACAACGCTAGATCTAACCATGCAGCGCCAGGCCGAGTGCCTGGCCCGAGCGCAGGTCGCTCGCCTATCGGGAGAAATTGGCAACACGCTGCCGGCCGATGAGTTGGCCAAGTGCCCAGCTTTAGAATATTTGACACCCTTACGGGAATCAGACTTGGGAGTGGATCACAATGTCAATAACGCTGCACTGGTCACCTTAGACCCTAAGACTGGCGAAATACGGGCAATGGTAGGCAGTATCGATTACTGGAACCAAGAAATTGATGGTTCTTTCAATGTGGCCGTTGATGGGCTCCGACAACCCGGTTCAGCCTTCAAACCATTTACTTATCTTACAGCCCTCAGCCAAGGTTATACGGCTGCAACCATGGTTCTAGATGTGGAAACTGATTTTGGAAGCGATTATGATGGGACAGCCTACGTTCCTCAAAATTATGATCGCCAGTTTCACGGTCCGATGCGTTTGCGTGAAGCCCTGGCCAACAGCTTTAACGTTCCAGCCGTCGAAGTAATGAGTTGGGTAGGCGTCGATAAGGTTCTTCGTACGGCGCACAGTTTGGGCATAATGAGCCTCGACGAAGGCCCGTATTCTTATGGATTGCCATTAACCTTGGGAGGGGGAGAGGTTAGCCTGCTTGACATGGTTTATGCCTTTTCCGTGATGGACAACATGGGACGGATGATTGGCGAGCCAGTGCCAGAACAAGAAAAACGTCTCGGCTTTCGGTCGCTCGATCCAGTTGCCATATTAAGGGTCGAGGACAGGGACGGCCGGATCATCTACGAATACAATCAGCCCCAAGATCGTGAAATCTTGACACCACAATTAGGCTTCCTGATGAACGACATGCTTTCAGATCGTAACAATCGATGCCAGGGCTTTGGCTGTCCGAATGCCATGGAACTGCCTGATAATAGGCCAGCGGGGGTTAAGACAGGCACGACAAATGATTTTAGGGATGCCTGGACCGTGGGTTATACGCCCCAACTGGTCACCGGTGTGTGGGTCGGAAACACCGATAACGAGCCAATGGATAATGTGCCAGGTTCAAAAGGGGCTGCTCCTATTTGGCAAGCCTTCATGAGTTGGGTTTTAGCGGAAGAAGCGGTTGAATTATGGCAAAGACCGCCTGGTTTAATTCAAACAGCAGTCTGTGATGTTTCTGGTTTACTGCCTACGTCGCAATGTCCTACCGTAAATGAGTATTTTATTGAGGGAACTGAGCCGACCGTATACGACAATATGTACCAGGAGTTTCGTATTAATCGAGAGACAGGACGCCTGGCGACACTATCAACCCCACCGGAGTTAATCGATTCTACTATTTATATCGTCTATCCGGATAGAGCAGCCGACTGGGTTCGAGAAAATGAGATCGAGCAGCCACCAGACGACTACGATACTATCCGTGCGGAAACAGGTAATACTGATGACGCGGCCATCCTTTCTTTGCAACCATTCCAATATATTAGTGATGAAATAGCCATTGTTGGCAATGTACAGGGCGACAATGTGGCTTTTTATCGACTGTCTTATTTTCCTGGATTAACTCCGTTGAATTTACAGGCCATAACCGAAGAAATCCGAGGGACGAAAGATAATGAGATCCTTGGATATTGGGATGTCAGCAACCTAGAAGGACTCTATACTGTGCTTTTAACCATCGTTAATGATGATGGCACATTCGAAGATGTCAGCGTACCGGTTACTATTGACAATACACCGCCAACGGCCGAGATTTTATTCCCTCTATCGGAACAGATTATTTTTGAAGATGACGAATGGATCATCATCCAGGCGAAAGTGGAAGACAATACTTCAGTAGATAGAGTCCAATTCTACGTTGATAACGCTGGCGTTCCGTTTGCCATCAGCACCGTACCACCTTTCACGGAGAAGTGGACGATACCTGGTCCAGGTTGCCATACGTTTAAGGTTGTCGCCTATGATGCTGCTGGGAATGAAGTCACGAGTGACTCCGTTCAAGCCTGCGTCGTCGAAAATTCATAGCCAAACTATTGGCGCAGAGCCAAATTACCATAATCTCCCTTCACGTCCCATTAACGCCATATTTACGGGGTGTATACGGACATCCCCCCATCTGTGGCGTATTCTCTTGGTACTTTCCTGCGTTTGGCATCAATAAAAATCCAACAGACGTTAGGGTCTATGGCTCTTGCTCAAGAAAAAAAATTCATTTTCATATCTTCTGACGAAGTTGAGAGCCGAAAGTAATCATTCAAGAAATAAATTTTTTCCTGCCATTATCGGTAAGCGTATCGTTTCGCACTATTCAGTGGTCCTACTACGCAGAAAGGAGCCAAGTTGAAGGCACCAATAATTATTGGCGAGAAGCTAACAATTGATGAACATCAAGGAGCCTTGGTGGATTTGCAACGGTTGGCGGGTATAGGAACGTTAACCGCCGGCGTCGCCCACGAGATCACAAATCCTATCAATGTTATTACAGCAACCTGTAACAATCTGTTAGGCCAGATCGCCGATGACAACCTTGATACGGATGAGCTACTGCATTATATCGAAATGATTGACCAAAGTGCCTGGCGCTGTGCCCGCCTAATCCGAACTTTGCGTAATTACTCGTATCTAAATGGTCAGGAATTTGTCTCACGAGATCTCAATCTGATTGTCGAAGCCGCATTGATATTGATCTCCTATGAGTTGGAACGGCAATACAACCTTACTATTGAGACTGAGCTGGAAAAGAATCTAGAGCCAATCAACTGTGATCAAAATCGAATCACCCAGGTCTTGATCAACCTGATGGTAAATGCGAGAGATGCGATGGCTGAAACAGGCGGGGTCATGAGCATCGTTACATGGTCGATACCTGACGAGAATGCTCAAGGGATATCAATATCTGATACTGGATCAGGAATCGATCCGGAAGTAATGCCTACAATGTTCGAGCCCTTCGTTACAACAAAACCAATGGGACTTGGTACGGGGCTGGGCCTGGCGATCGTTTCACAAATTGTTGAAGATCACCATGGTCGAATTACGGCTGAGAATTGCCCCGAGGGAGGGGCAAGCTTCACTATCATCCTGCCATGTCATCAACCAAATGAGGTTATCGTTAACCGGAACTAGCTGATTGGTTGGAATTGATCATGCTCGCAGAAAAGAATGATTCGCCATACCCGGCACAAGCTTCATGGTCAGTCGTTCCTGAATTCAGCGCTATGATTTACGATTCGTTGGCAGTTTCCACTATGTTGACGAAGTATTGGTGAAATCGATTATCTCCAGTAAGTTCGGGGTGAAAGGAAGTAACCAGCCAATTTGCCTGACGGGCAGCAACGGCCGTGCCATCCTCCAGTCGGGCCAATGTCACGGCTCCGGCCCCTTCGTTAACTGTAAGGAGGATGGGCGCCCTGATGAAAACGGCCGGGAATGGAGCCTGATCGCCGTTACTAAGTACCGGAACGTGAAGGTCCACCTCAAAGCTGTCGATTTGACGCCCGAAGGCATTGCGTTCCACAGCAATATCCATGATCCCAAGAAGCGGCTGGTCTGAACCGATATCCTTTGCCATGAATATCATCCCTGCGCAGGTTCCCCATACAGGACTGTGGGCAGCGAATTCCCGCATCGGGTCCATCAAGCCATATTCGACAGCTAGTTTGCCAATTGCTGTGCTTTCACCCCCTGGGATTATCAAGCCATCCAAATCATCTAAATCTTCAGGTAACCTGACTTCGATAGCTTCGATCCCGATCGATCGCAATATCGTGATATGTTCCCTGAAAGCGCCCTGAAGCGCAAGGACACCAATCCTCATTTTTTATCCCTAGAGATTAAATCCGGCATGCTCTCGTACACCGATAAGGCTGAGCGATAGTGGATTAGGTTTCTTGTTTGGCGCTTCAATCCAGCACAGTATTTGCTGAATTACCAGCCCCTGACGGCCAACTGCTCCTCTTCCGGAAGCGAGCTAGCCGAAATACCAACCATAGGCTCGCCTAGATTTTCACTTACCTTGGCCAGGATTTCCGGATTCTTATAGTGAGTTGTCGCCTCGACAATAGCTTTGCCACGATGGGCTGGATCGCCACTCTTGAATATGCCCGATCCCACGAAAACGCCGTCCACGCCAAGTTGCATCATCAAAGCCGCATCAGCTGGGGTCGCGATACCACCGGCAGCAAAATTGACGACCGGCAGACGGCCGAGTTGTTTGGTCTCCTTGACAAGTTCATATGGCGCTCGGATTTCTTTTGCGAAGGACATGAGCTCTTCATCAGGCATTAGCTGTAAACGCCGAATTTCGCCTAGCACAGATCGTGCGTGACGGACAGCTTCCACAACATCACCGGTTCCGGCTTCGCCTTTGGTGCGAATCATCGCTGCCCCCTCACCAATACGGCGTAAAGCTTCACCCAAATTCCGGCAACCACAAACAAATGGAATTTTGAAATCATGCTTGTTGACATGATGTTCCTGATCGGCCGGCGTCAGGACTTCGCTTTCATCGATGTAATCAACGCCAATCGCTACCAAGATCTGAGCTTCGACGAAGTGGCCGATCCGGCACTTGGCCATCACCGGGATCGAGACGGCAGCCATAATTTCGCGGATCAAACCGGGATCAGACATGCGAGCGACGCCACCGTCTGCGCGGATATCGGCCGGCACTCGCTCTAAAGCCATCACTGCCACGGCCCCGGCTTCCTCGGCAATGACTGCGTGCTCTGGGGTAACGACATCCATGATAACGCCACCTTTTAACATCTGGGCTAAACCACGCTTCACTTTTAGGCTACCAACTTCTCCTCGTCCATTTGTTTCCATTAGCTGTCTCTCCTCAATCTCATTACCTAATCTACGTTCCGTCATTGTAATAAGCTGCCCAAAGGCTGGCAAGGAAATTGGCTCTATTAATCAATCTTCTGGGGTAAATTGATAAAGCCAATTATCGGATTTTGGCGAGTTTCTACAGAATGCGATGCGCTTGAGTGGTTGATTACAGGGCAGAGTGGTCAATCGTCTTCTTTGTCGAAAGGTTCAACTAGCAACTGGAGTTTCTCGATGTCTGATTTCAGTTGCTCGATAGCTTTTTCCAATTCGCTGCGAACGACTTCCCACCAATGCGTGTCATCCCGTTCAAGGTATTGAGCTTTTCTCCAGAGCCGGGCTGTATTTTCTTGCTGGAGCATTTTGAGCCGTCTATTGGCTTTACGCCGGCGTTGTTTTAGACGGTTGATTTGCTGGCGAGTCTTTCTCTCTTCATGCGAACCGATTTTCGCTAATTGGGCAACTTGTTCAGGATTCAACTGTTCGGCCAAATCATATAAACCTTGAACGTCATTTTCAGTATAAGCTTGATTGACCGCCGACATCATCTCAGTTCGATAGGCGATCTCCATTGCGGTTTGCCCTAAATCGGGATGAAAGGTGCGCGCGAGTTGCCGGAAAAGGCGTTTCTCGGCCGCTTTGTCTCGGGGAACATCTGTGGGGAGAATCAATTCATCGTCGATTTCAGCGGTATCTGCGCCATTTTCCCCGGTCCAAAAGGGATCATCTCCATCGAATGGTATACCATAATGTTCTGCCTGACGTAATAATGCCAGCCGTGTTATTAAGGATTGTCGTTGGGTTTGGAGCTCTTCTAAATTCTCTATCCACCGGTCGAGTTTAAGACGGCAATGCATTCGGAAGGCGTTTACGGCCGCTTGTTCTTTGGCTAGCTCGGCTTCTGCTTCAAGCAGGGATTTTTGAGCCTCTTCCAATTCTCTGTAAAGCGCCCGATCACCAACCTGATCCCCCTGGGTCGGCGTGATTTCTTTGTCTACCATATCAATAATCAATAGCGGTGTTAATTGTGAGCGTCAATATGAATCAAGGGTATGAATCAAATCTTTTCTAGGACCAATAAATGAGATATACCCAGAATCGCAAAGGGTGTTTTTTCAGCAGCATATATCGATTTTTTTAATATCCTTCCCAGACGAGACCACCTGGCCTCAATATTGTCGTATCCGCCATAAATGCGACTGTGATGGATGACTTGCACGGGCAGTCCACGATAGAGTGCGCATAGAGCGGCTGATGAATAGGTCCGAACGTGTGGGGCCAAACGGTCCCGGAGAGGATTAGGAAGATAGTTTACCAGGGGAATGTTGCCAAACTTGTAACGGCCCCGCCAATATATCCCATGTTGTTCAACGGGGTACCAGCGGTTTGGACAGAAGATTATTATCCTGCCCCCGAGCCTGGTCACCCGCACCATTTCGGCTACAACTTGCCTGTCATCGCCAACATGCTCGATGACCTCATTGCTAAATACGAAGTCGAAGCTGTCGCTGGCGAAAGGAAGAGACTCACCCAATGACTGGACGATGCCTTCAGCACGAGGTAATGCCCGTAGAGCACGCTCAAATTCTACTTCGAGGCCATAGCGCTGCTGGCTATAGGGATGGAATGCTTCGAGCCAGGTACCGAGTCCGCAACCATTATCCAGAATTCGGCCAGAAAGCGAGACCCATTGGCGAACCATTGTCAGGCGACGTTCCTGGCCCGATCGCCAGACATAGCCTGGTTCTCCTCTGTTAGCGGCTTTTTCCGAAGGACGACTGGTCATTTGGATTGTTAACTAGCTAACCGAGCAATTCGTCATATTTGCGGCGAACCTCCTGGATATCTCCCCAGGTTAAGGCTTTAGGTCCGCCAGGGTTACGCGATGGATTTCGCAGCAAATATGCCGGATGAAATATGGGCATCACCAATCGGCCGTGCCAGTTAGTCCAATTTCCACGCAACTTTGTAATGCCAGTTTGACCAATAATTGCTTCAGTTGCTGCATTGCCCGACAAAAGAATTATTGCGGGATCAACGAGCCGGATGATTTCCAATAAGTAAGGTTTATAAAACTCGATTTCATCCGATGTTGGCTTTCTTAGAGGTTTTCCGCCATCGCCCGGTGGGAGCCTGAAAACCGCATTGGTTATGAATACATCCTCGTCAGGATCGAAATCTGCTGCGCTGAGGATTTGGTCGAGTAATTTTCCTGACCGGCCAACAAATGGTTTGCCTTGCCGATCTTCCTCAGTTCCAGGGGCTTCGCCAATTATCATCAATTTTGCTTGGGGATTGCCTCTGTATATCACCATATTGGTCCCTGCAGGGAACAAAGGATCGTCTTCCATTTTCATCATCATGGCAACCAAATCAGAAAAAGTCTCATACTTGATAGGTTCATCAAATAGACCGAATTGCATTGGATCCTCCTAATATCACGTGTAAGCACCGCAACTCGAATGGATTAACCCCAGGTAACTACAGGTCAAATCTTTATCTCGGAATCGAGTAGAGTCGATTGTAGCGCATCAAAAGGCTTGGTTACAAACTCGCTGACTATTGCAAAAGAGAGCCAATAGTATCACAATGAATACAGGATTATGATTGTAGGATCTTAGTATCCCACGGTGACAAATTAGAATTCTCGGGAAAACCCTATTGTCCACCGATAATACGCACTCCATACCGACGTTGCTCGCTAGTCGAAGCTGGCGTTTCTGGTTTGGCAGCCTCTTAAGCATCATTGCATTACTTTGGCTTCTCTTCAGTACGGATTGGGCAGAGACATGGACAGCCCTGAAGACAGCAAGCTACTGGTTGGTGCTAGCGGCAACGATTCTGAACATTATTACTATTCCGATTCGTTCTATACGATGGCGGCAAATGTTTTACCCGATCGATCGGCCTGCGCTCGGTAAGTTGACGGCAATCATGTTGATCGGTCAGACGATCAATCTATTCGCACCGATGCGTCTTGGCGAACTAGTAAAAGCAACACTAGTTGAAACAAAACCGGTATCTTACGTTTTGGGAACGCAAGTATTCAGAATCGTTCTGGACACGATCATGTTGGCGGTTCTCATTGTCATTTTGCTTTTCCAGGTGAGCTTGCCAGATTGGTGGAGAGGACCAGGTGAAGCATTGTTGGTCACCTCCATATTGGTTATCCTGGCTATGGGATTTCTCGTGGTTTCGCGCCGGCATCTTTTTCGATTGCTGGATTGGCTAGAAGTAAGGTGGCCCTTCAATCGGGGCCGGTCAATCCTGGATATGGCGCGCTCATTTCTACAAAGTTTAGAAATAGCATCTTACCCAGTTGTATTGATGGCCTTGTTAGTCTTGTCAATCGCCATTTGGGTACTATACGCAGCCGTCAATTACATCATGCTGGCGGCGGTAGGCGGATCGGCGTCGTGGCTGGCGGCTCTTTTCTTACTAGTTGTCCTGATGTTAGGAATTGCTGTTCCTTCATCTCCAGGAAGGGTAGGTGTCTATCACTATCTCGTGGTCAAAGCATTAGCCATATTTGGTGTCGACCAGGCGACAGCATTATCTTATGCCATTCTTCTCCATTTCATTACTATCTTGTTACCTGCAGGTATAGGTGCCTTATTGGCCTGGCAACAGGGTATCAGTTTCAAGGCAAAGACTCAATATCAAGATGAATGAATCTCTCAGACTAATAAAGTTGTCGTTTTGGCTTGCCGTGGCAATACTCCTCTATACTTTTGCCGGCTATCCGATCATACTTGCTATGCTAGGTAAATGGCGGCGAAATCCAGTAAATAAGTCTCCGATTTATCCAACGATTAGCCTGCTTATTCCAGCTTATAATGAAGAAAAGATCATCAACCAAAAGATCGCAAACAGCCTCGAATTGCAATATCCTGAAGAACGCTTGGATATCGTGATCGTAGCCGATGGATCGGATGATGGTACCGTGGCGGCGGCCGAAGGTTCCCGAGAAGTAACTGTTTATTTTGAGCCACAGCGCAAGGGAAAGGCGGCCGCGATTAACCGTGTTGCTCCTCTGTTAAGTACAGAAATCGTCGTATTCACCGATGCCAATTCAATGCTGAATCCCGAGGCATTGATTGAGTTAGCTGCTAATTTTGCTGATCCTAGGGTAGGGGGAGTCGCGGGCGAAAAGAGAGTATCGGGTGGCGGTGAAGGCACTTATTGGCGTTATGAATCTCTCCTTAAACAAGGCGATAGTAATCTTAGTTCAGTTATGGGAGCCAGCGGTGAGCTGTTTGCCATCCGGCGCGAGGCATTTCAGCTGGTGGAGGAGGATTCGATCATCGAAGATTTTGTTCTGTCTATGCGCCTGGTAGGCAACGGATGGCGAGTAATCTATGAACCGAAGGCGATAGCGACCGAGTTGCCTGCACCCTCCTTGCAAAGCGATTGGCAGAGACGAACTCGAATAGCAGCAGGGGGGGTTCAATCCATTTTGCGCCTACCTAAGTTGTTGGATCCCCGAATTGGGATTGTATCGTGGCAATACTTTTCCCATCGTGTGTTGCGCTGGCTGGTGACGCCAATTCTTTTGCCAGTAACCTTTCTGCTAAATGCTTTGCTTTGGCGTGAACAGCCCTACAAGTTCTTGTTCCTATCTCAACTGGCCTTCTATAGCGGCAGCATGCTTGGATTCTTGCGGGCAAGAAGTGGCAGAAGTATGGGGATTCTATACGCTGCCTTCTATTTTGTTTTCACAAATTTAGCTGCCATGGTCGGCGTCTGGCGCTACATTCGCGGTAAACAATCAGTGATATGGAAGAAAGTTAGATAATCAAAGCAATCCTCGATTCTAGGGAAGCTTGAATTCTGTCAAAATAACTGTGTTATTTGAATATGGCTGACCGCTAGAAGAACTGGCAATTAATCGCTCGCCACTTACTTCATCATAAAAGCCAACCTGTAACCAGTAATTACCCGGATCAACTTCAGAGAGAGGTATCGAGACTGCTTCAATAACAATTTCACCTTCTTCCCACCAGTCCGTAGGATATGTCCAGTCTTGGGGTATTGCGTCAACCTGGGCAACTACCTGGCCTGAGGCTAGATCAATAAGATGGATGAAATACTTGTGAGATTTATCGATTCGTTTCAACGCCTGCCAATACAGTGTGACCCTTAAGGTTTCATCATCTTGACTCGATTCATGGCCTAATAGGCTTATCTGGTTGGCCCATATCGCATCGGCCGGGATGGGTGATTCTTCGATCTTAAAAATGCGTGGTCGGGCATCTACCTTTATCGTCCCAAGCACAAGCTGTTCACCAACTTCTTGATCCCGGTTCATAAGGATTAACCAAAGCGAATAATTACCTGGCTCAAGAAAAGGGTCAATCCTCAAATCAAAATCACCACGGACTACTTCGTTCTTCTGCCATTTTCTTGTTGGCCATTCTTTTGAAATGGCACTGCAATCTTCCTGTGACACCTGACGATCATCGTTTATTAGTTGGATACAGGCGTCGTACTCATTGATGGGTCTCTGGCTCGCTCCCCAGCGGAGTTTGAATCTTATCGGATCCGTTTGTTCTATTTGTTCGGGCCAGTAATCGACTTCAATTAGTCCAATATCTTCCGTAAGCTTATGCTCAAATTTGAGCTGACCATCTTGGAAAAGATCTGTTCGGTAAACAACGAGGTCATCATC
>JAHEJP010000528.1 GCA_024638855.1 Chloroflexota bacterium | reverse complement strand
CTTCTCTTCGAAAATGTCGAAGGCTTTGATATCCCAGTCTTGATCAACGCTTTTGGTAGCGAAAAACGCATGGCACTGGCCTTGGGCGTTCATGAACTCGAAGAATTGAAACATAATTTGGCAAACCTCATCGACATGCGACTGCCCGAGGGCATGGGTGCCAGCTTCGGTCGCCTTTCAGAAATCTTCAGCGCATTCAGAGCGGTTGGATTAAAACCTAGTCGAGTGAAGAATGGTGCCTGCCAGGAAGTCATTAAACTCGAGGATGCCTCTCTCAATTCATTGCCGGTGCTTACTTGTTGGCCGGAAGACGGCGGCCGGTACATTACCCTAATGCAAGTTATCACTCGCGATCCGGAAACCAATCAACGAAACGTTGGCATGTACCGAATTCAGATCGTAGATGATAAGACAGCCATCATACATTGGCAGCGCCATAAAGGCGGCGCCGAACATGAACGGCTGGCGGCAGAGAAAGGTAAAGAAAAGATACCGGCGGCAATTGTTTTAGGTGGCGATCCGGCCCAGATGTGGTGCGCCAGCGCGCCACTGCCCCCTGGAATCGACGAATATTTGTTAGCGGGCTGGCTTCGTGGCAAACCGGTCAATTTCGTTCAATGCGTTAGCCAACCTTTAGAAGTCCCGGCCGATGCTGAAATCGTCATCGAAGGCTATGTGGATCCTGCCGACCAGCGGATCGAAGGCCCTTTCGGCGATCACACCGGCTATTATACGCCAGCCGGTACTTTTCCAGCTTTCCACGTCACCGCCATCACTCATCAGCAGAATCCTATTTATCCAACGACCATCGTCGGCAAACCGCCAATGGAAGATTACTGGATGGGTAAAGCCACGGAACGGCTCTTCTTACCCTTAATGAAGCTTTTCCAAGGTGAAATCATTGATGTCAATATGCCAGCGGAAGGCGTATTCCATAATTTGATCATCGTCAGCATAAAAAAGCGGTTTCCAGGCCATCCTTTCAAGGTTTGTTATGGCTTGTGGGGTCTCGGTTTAATGATGCTAACCAAAGCGATCGTCGTCGTCGACGCTCACGTCGATGTCCATGATCTTTCTCAGGTTGCCTGGCAGGTATTGGGCAATGTCGACTGGCGTCGTGATACTACTCTTGTCGATGGACCAGTAGATCAGCTCGATCACGCGGCCATCCGCAATTCATTTGGCGGCAAAATCGGCATCGATGCAACAGAAAAAGGGCCTGCCGATGGTCATGATCGAGGCTGGCCACAAGAGTTAGCTATGTCTCCAGCAATCAAAGCCCTCGTCAATGAAAAGTGGCCTGCGTATGGCCTAGATGACTGACTCCAAGTCAGGTCTGGCCCCCAAGATTGATCGGGATTACACAGATAGCCGCAAAATTAGAAAACCATGTCACCCAGAAAAATTCAAAGTCAAGGCGAAATCATAGTTCGCCCGGTTCTTCCTACCGACGCTGCTGCTATTTACGCCATCGCCGCCAATCCCCAAGTAGTCCGCTTCACGGACCATTTGCCCGGGCTTGAATATACCGAGATTGAAGACTGGTTGTCCGAACCCAAGGACGGGCAATATCGATTTGCGGGCGAAATCGACGGTTCAACTGTTGGTCTGGCCTGGCTCGAATGCCGTATAAGGCCACGCATTAGCCATATCGGAGACCTGAATCTAATGGTCCACCCTGGTCATTGGCGTCAAGGTATTGGGACCAGCCTATCACAAGCGGTGCTCGACCTGGCCGACAATTGGCTCAACTTGAAACGTTTACAAGCTGAGGTACTGGTTGGAAATGAGGCTGCATTGGGCTTACTGGAAAAGTTAGGATTCGAGGCCGAAGGAATTCACAGCCAAAGCCTTTTCGTCGATGGACGATTTCAGGATGAAGTTCACCTGAGCCGACTGCGAGGACTCGATGATGTCAACCACGATGAAACCGCCAAAACAATGATTGATATCGATCCGCAGTCAGGTTCGCCGTCCACTCAGTTGCAGGACATCAAGGTCGAACCTGCCCAAGTTCATATCCGGCCTCTGGATCCAGACGACTCGGCCGATCTATACGATATCTTTCGCCATCGTCAGGTATGCCGGACGACCCTGCAGTTGCCGAGCCAGGAATCCAGCGCGAACCTTAAACGAATGCGCGACTTACCATCCGGTTTACACCGTTTTGCGGCCGTTACTCAAGACCGGGTTGTCGGCACGATCAGTCTTAAACAGCACCATATTCCACGCCGGGCCCACATGGGTCGGCTGGGCATGGCCGTTCATCCAGATTCTTGGGGCAAGGGCATTGGTTCGCGACTGATGGAAGCCGCTCTTGATTTGGCCGACAACTGGCTTGATTTGAAGCGAATTGAATTAGATGTCAACACAGACAATCCAGCCGGCATCCGACTTTACAAAAAATGTGATTTTGCCGTCGAAGGAGTCAAACGTTTTCATACTTATGGTGACGGTCGCTGGGTTGATAGTTACTTCATGGCCCGAATTAGATAAGAACAAGATGATTATATAAGCGGCTCATATCATTTTCCCTAAATTGGAATTACCGAAACTTATCAAATATATCTTTCAGCTACACAAATAAGGCACAGAACCCCTAATAGTTCTTGGAGGAACAAAGAGAATGATTCAAATAAAGACTGACACAAGGAAACGCGGTAGTCGCTTCCTTGCCTTGGGCGTCTTCTTATTGCTGGCCACGGTGCTCTTAGCGGGCTGTGGCGGTGAGCCGGAGCCTATGACACTAAAGATGGCTGTATTGCCTATTCTGGATAATTTACCGATGTACGTCGCTGACGAACAGGGCTATTTTGCCGATGAGAACCTGACCGTGGAATTCATTCCTGTTAATTCGGCTGCAGAAAGGGACCAGGTTATTCAGGCCGGTCGTGCAGATGGCATGATCAATGAAATCCTTTCCACCCTTTTCTACAATAAGCAAGAGCCAACGATCACCATCGTCCGCTATGCTCGTGTGGCTACGCCTGATTACCC
>JAHEJP010000157.1 GCA_024638855.1 Chloroflexota bacterium | reverse complement strand
GTCGGGATTATCGCGACTCTCCTTCCAAATGCGCAAGACGAACGAGTGCGCTTCGGCTTCAAAATAGGTCATGAGCCCTTGATTTTGTTGATCCATGACAGACTCCTGCGATACTGTCCAAACGCGAACAACTTCCGGTCTCAGCTGCTCATAGCAGGTAGCTTGGTTTCCAGGTGCGTCTGGAACAAAACACCTCCGGTAAGCAACTAATGTCAAGGTAGATTCTGTTTCCACAACATTTTAGATCGCAAGTCTCACAGAAATCTCACAAAGAAAATGAGACGGTTAATAAATCTCCCAGCAGCATAGATTTTTGGTTTTCGAGTATGGTAATATATGAGTGTCCGGCCTCTGTAAGCGTTGAGGAAGCGAAACTTGGAAACGACAGGGCAAGCGATCACAGAGAAAACGATGTCTGCTGAAATCAGCCCTCCTTTGCCTGGGATTGGCGAGCTGGAAGAGGAAAACACGCGGGCCAGAGATGAAAGCCAGCGCCAGGAAATGCAACGTCTAAGAAAGGCTGTAAATGCAGATCCACGGAATGTGGACTTGCTAGTCGAGCTTGGCAGGGCATCGGAAATTATCGGTGAATTGGACCGAGCGCGTTGGGCTTATAAACGGGCGATTCGCCTGGATCCAAGCTCGGCAACAGCCTACCTGCATCTTGGTCGAATGTACCAGCAAGAAGGCAGAACCAAACCGGCAATTAATACAATTCAAAAATGCCTTAACTATTCCACTGATAACGCCCAACGTAAGGAGGCTCTTGCTTCGCTCAAGAGTTTACTGGGACAAGATGGCGAACAACAGAGTGAAATATCCACGGAGGAATCGGAACGCTCGGCTTTGGCGGAAGCCTGGCATGATTTGGATTTAACACCCGCCGAGGCACTCTTCCTGGCTGATCCCGAAAACAGCAGCGGCCGCCAGATGATGCGCTATACATTGCTTGATCTGGCGGTTAGAGGCGTGCTTGACATGACCGATAATTATCAGGTCGGCCGAGGCGAAAATTACGACAACGCCAATTTACGACCCCATGAAGCACTTTTCGCCAAATATTTCTCCCGTTTTGAAGACTATGTGGAGGCAGACCGGCTCTCCCGCGCCGCCTTGGCCGAACTTGACAGCCGCTACGACCTCTTCAAACAACGTTACGTATTCACATCCCTGGTTGACAAAGGCTACCTTGAAATGGAAAACCAACGGGTTTGGGGCGTACTGCCGGTTAAGCGTTATAAATTAACGGACAAAGGTATCCGGACCCGGAGCAAAGCCAGGCGACTGTTAAAACAGACAGACGATCAAATCACGCGTTCCTTGAAAGCTAATCCCGAAGAAGCGAAAGCTTATATTTCAAGCGGGGGACCGTCAATTTTGCTGATTGAGGATTTTCCTGAAGGTTATTTTCAGGAATGGCAAGATAAGTTGGAGAGCATGGGTCTTGGTCCGACCGTCGGCCGCTTGCGGGATCACGCGCGAAGTTCCAGCCAGGGAACAGTCATTGACGAGTTCCTGAAAATGATCTTGGGTGAATAATAATTCCAGTTTGGGAAGCTAGACAGCGACTAAGCCGGAATTGGGGTTTCCCAGAAGCTTTCTGTTAACTCTAACAATTTACTGAGTTCTTCAGATGCATCCATAAAGGCTTCGATGGCCGAGTTGAGTTCGTATTCGTATGGCGTGCCTGCGCGGCTAGCTATTTGTAAATCGTCCAGACGCTCTCGCACTATTTGCCCATACAGGGAGATAGTCTCCAGCATAGGCAATATATGCAATTCGGCTTGGAGCAACCGTGCGCATTTTTGGAATTGGTGAACAGCCTGGGCGCGGCGTCCCAAACGCCAATAGCAGAACATGACAGCTCGGTGAACCTCTTCTCGCAAAGGATCGATTTCTAGAATATCTTGTCCGACTGTGGCTGCTTCGTCATATGCTTGGCGCCCCATTAACAGACGCATCAGCTTGCCCATTGTCTTCAGGATCAAACGTTCAGTTCGCTCCCGCTCTAACAAGCACCACTCAGCGTAAATACCTTCGCAGATAGTACCATGGCAGCTTTCTAGAGCCACGCGATAGCCTTCTTCGCGACCCGCGCCATCTTGATTATCAGCTTCCGCCAAATGACGCTTGAATATTAACAAATCAAGAACCGTATCTTCGGCCGCATCAAATCGGACCCAATCTCTATCAGCCACGACATAGTCGCTGGAATTGAGGCCAAGTCTTTTGAACACTGAGCGCAAACGCCACAGGGCGGTGCTTAAACTTGCCCGGCCGTTGCTCAAATCAACGTCTGGCCACAATGTATCGATCAGCTTTTCCCGGGGATGCCGGGTGCCTCGATATAGGATTAGGTATCCGAGGAGTTCTTCAGCGCGGCGAGTCGGAAAACGATCAATTATCGTCTCTCCGTGCTGTAGACTAAGCTTGCCGAACACGCGTACCTGCAAGCCTACCATGCTGGGACTACCTCCTCATTTGTTCTGGCAAGGTTCAGAAGTCTCTTACGCCAATACTTTTGCTTACTGCCTGGTCAGTAAGATATCCCGGGGTTTAAATACCGTTGATCTACCTACAATATAGCAAAACGATATTTACCAATAACAGTTATGATAGTCAATTGTCTAAAGAATTATCAAAAGGTGTTTTTGTGCGCTCAGTTTTGCGATATCTAACATTAACTCACTCCCGGTGCACATGTCAACCGGGACTCGAGTACTATTTAGCCATATCTCAGACGGTTTCAACCTGTTTGTCAATTCGACTAACGTCGAACTCTAGCTGCAATTGTTCGATAATCTTGCGATCAGTCGCGGCAAAGGCGTAACGCTCCAACTCATCAAGATAGACCCAGGAATGGTCAGCCACTTCTAGGTTTTTTGGCGTACCAGACCGATACCTGGCATGGAAGGCATGCAAAGTGATCCGGAAATGAGTGTAGGCATGTTTAATGGTCGTTAGCAACTGACCAACTTCGATCTCGAAGCCCAGTTCCTCTAATATTTCCCGGCGTAAAGCATCTCTAAGAGATTCATCTGCTTCCTTTTTGCCACCTGGAAATTCCCATAGTCCGCCTAAAAGACCCGCTAAGGGACGTTTTGCGATGAGGAAGCGGCCATCATCCTGCCAGATAACGCCAGCTGTGACATCATAGTGGGGTGTTTTTTTACGTCTTGGCCTGACCGGGCGGTCCAATTGATTTCCTCTGGCTCTGGCCAAGCATTCCGAGTTTATGGGACATTCGTGGCAACTGGGTTCGGCCGGTAAACAAATCGTCTGGCCTAACTCCATGAGAGCCTGGTTAAAAGCACCAGGTCGTTCTACAGGCACCAAAGTACTGGCGATATTCCACAGTTTATTTTTTGTTTTACTCTTAGAGATATCATCCTCAAGGTCCAGCAGCCGGCTTAGGACACGTATGACATTGCCGTCAAGGACAGGCGCTGGCTTTCCAAAGGCGATGGAGGCTATAGCCCCGGCTGTATACCGGCCGATACCTGGTAGCTTCCGAAGAGATTCAACCTCATCTGGCAAACAACCACCATGATCGACAACAATCGATTTAGCCGCGGCGTGGAGATTGCGCGCCCGACCATAGTAGCCTAACCCTTCCCACATTTTCAGCACTTCATCGAGAGAGGCTAAAGATAGTTCCCGAACATTGGGATAACTATCCAGCCATCGCTCATAGTAGGGAATAACCGTGACAATCTGAGTTTGTTGGAGCATCACTTCCGCCACCCAAATGGCGTAAGGATCGCTGGTTTGCCGCCAGGGCAATTCCGCATGCCCATCGTCCCACCAATACAGTAGTTTTTTTGTGATTTCAGGTAGAGCAGTCATACAAATTTGGCATCAAATCCTAGACATCGTGGATAATAGTATATGACAAAGACTGCCGAAATAGTTGTTTTAGAACATTGAGGTATCAGCATCCGTATTCAATCGTGCAAGGATCGGGATGACCTAGACATTCTAACACATTCCGCTGCTGGGGCGAAGAATTGACCCGGGAAAAATATGGCCCGTATTTACAGCTTTCGAGTCGCTGGCATTTTAACTTTTGACCCCTAACATCGTTGGTATAGAATGACCGGATCTGGTTCGCTTTCTATCTCCGCCAGGTTGGTCGCTACTAACTCGCCCCGCTGATACAAGTACTCTACATGCGCTCCAGCTTCTTCCAAGGCTAACAAGATATGGTAATTGTTAACTGGGCCGAAGAGTTCGCGGCTTATATCGGCCGTCGTTTTCGGCTGGTAACATATCTCTAACACCTGCTCCAGTCTTTCGTCGTGGACCCGTTTGATCTCCCTGATACGCCCGGCCAAATCATTCATGGGTTTTTCATGCCCACCTAGGGCCAGTTGGATGCCATCCAAAGCTTGGATCTTGTTGAGAGAGTCAAGATAGTGGCCTAAGCCCATATTATTGGTAATACTCTCGGGCGCTTGGTGGGGGGTAGTCCGGGATAGAACGTGGTCAGCCGTCAGGAGAATATCATCTAAGCGTAAACAAACCTGGCCTGGGCAGTGGCCAGGGACATGGTAGAAAGAAATCCGATCACTTAATACCGCAATGGTTGAGGATTGGTCCTGGGATTCCTTCGAAATCCCATCTGAGCAGCTTGAATCAGGCTGGAAACCATTTTCGCCAAGAGAAATCTGAATGGGCGTCGAATGATAGATTTCCTTGGCGAACAGATACATCGCCATTAGATTTTCACGGTCGGGAGCCCGCACCCCTGCCCTCTTCAGAAAATTCTCTAACAAGCGCGAGGCCACAACCACCCTATCCTCATAATGAGATAAGATCCGCCGATCCAGAAGGTGGACGCCAATTGGCGCTTGAGTGAATTGGCGAACGAATGGCAAACCTCCAAAGTGATCGATATGGCCATGGGTAATGAGTATAGCGGATAGTTTTTCTAGGCCAGTTGGCTCATCATATCTTTCTTCTATGGCCTTAAGACCGGCCAAGAGGTCGCGATTAGAGCGATTCATCCCTGAACCACAATCAACTAGAATCCGATGTTGGCCGTCAGTGATGAGGTAAATATTAGCTACGAGTTCGGGAAAAGCGCGAACAGGGAAGGTATAAATTTTGCATCCAGACGAAGTGACATATCGACTGAGGGCTTCCATAAACCAATTATATGTTTTTTGTCAGGAGGTTGCCGCTACGGTAACAACGGAGCCTGGAGATTGGCTTGAATTTAAGCAAATCTAGAAGCCTTGGCTAAATCAATTTGAATTCCGTACACAAGCGGGTTATCTGAGTATTGGCTAGTTTCCTGTGGGGAGCAATCGACTTTAGATGAGCATGATCTTTCCATCTCTAGTGACTTGGAAATGGGCTAGAACTTTCACATCGTCCGCAGAACGGCACGGACTGGACTTCCATCACCCCCGACGATTTTAAGGGGCATAGCTACCAATTCATAAATACCGTCTGGAACTTCACTTAAGTCTAACCACTCTAATATGGCAATGTTTTGCCGCCATAGGGCATGATGACCGTCAAGGGACTTACTATTCACCTCATCCATGGACGGTCCATCGCTACCATATAAACATATACCCAAACTGCCTAAGTATTCAGCTAAGGTGGGACTGGGATAAACAAATTCCTCCGGAAACCTGCCTGGTATGTGGTTCGCAGAAACCGACCGGACCAAAAGTCGTCGAGCCCGGCTCAGATCATAGCCTTCAAGATCTGCCGGTTCCAATGGACCTGCTCTTTTCACGGAAGTGACGACTTGAGCCGCGCCCCAATATGGCTCCAGAGCAAGCTCGTCTATGGCTTGACCGCCCTCAGTAAAATGCAAAGGTGCATCAACATGGCTGCCTGTGTGTGCGCTCATAGTTAGGGTCGTTAAATTAACAGCCTCACCCTGATTGAGATGTAACACGGGCTCTATTTGGTAGGCTGTGTCACCCGGCCACACGGTCATGCCTGGTCTCAGTTTTCGACTAATGTCAATTATTCCCATAACTCATCCTTTCTTTACGCCACAGATCTGATTCGCCAGCAAAAAAAGTATAATGTTGACAGAATAACAGGTCAACGATATTGAACCCCCCAGCCGTAGAAACCGGATTCTCGGACATTCTCCGGTACGGCCGCATAATTGTTTTCGCGTCGATTTATGCTATAACCTCGTGGTATGTGGCAACCTCGACAGAAGCTGATTTTGGTCGTTGGCATCGTGCTCAGCATGCTGGTGATCATTAGCGCTGCAATAGCTACCAGCAGCCAGGCAAATGATAACGAATTAACGCATATGCCGTTTGTCATCATGGCACCAACGCCAACGCCAACCCCGACCCCCACGCCTAAACCAGATCAAAAGAAAGAATTCCGCGGACTTTGGGTCACCCGTTACGATTGGACCACGTCGACCGGAGCGGATTCAGGCAAAATTGACGAAATCGTCAATAATGCATCACTTGCTGGTTTCAACGTTATCCTCTTCCAGGTTAGGGGTGAAGCCGATGCTTACTATGCTTCCAGTTTGGAGCCCTGGTCCAAACGATTAAGCGGGACATGGGGACAAAATCCCGGTTGGGATCCTCTCGACTTAATGATTCAAAAAGCCCATGCCAGAGGTATCCAGGTGCACGCTTATATCAACACCTACCCGGTATTAATTGGTTGTAGTCCTGGTCCACTAACAAATCCCCAGCACTTTTATTATTTGATAAAAAACCAACATGGCGAAAATGATGGTAAACTTCGCGGCTTGATGTGGAACAGTGGCGGATCCGTGGCTTGTAGCAGTAGCGATTACCAGCGAGCATCCCCGGCATCCCCATTCAATGACGATCACATGCTTGCGGTGGCTGCGGATATCCTTCGATATGATGTCGATGGGCTCCACCTGGACCATATCCGCTATGCCTCAGGGACCTCTTGCGATCCCGTTAGCCTGTGTCGCTACAATGACCAAGCTGAGAATTGCAGCCAAAACTATAGCTGTCCCTTGGCCAGCAGTAGCTATAAAGATTGGCAGCGCGCCCAGGTTAATGGCACAGTCAACAAGTTCTACCAGTTAGTGGCCAATCGTAATGAAAATTTGTGGCTCTCGGCCGCTGTCTGGCCTACCTATGTAGACTATTGGGGCTGGGGTTACAGCCAGGGGTACCATGATTATTTCCAGGATTCGAAAACCTGGTTACAAGATGGGTATATCGATGGCATCATGCCCATGATTTACAGCTGGAATACATCAACTGATCCCTTCCGTCTCAATAGGTGGAAAACGTTGGTTGCCGATTTCCAGAACTCCAGCGATGGACGTTATGTGATCCCGGGTATCGGGGGCACGGCTTTTCTCTCTTTCTCGGAGATCGAAGCCCGGATAAATTACGCCCGCCAGGTTGGCACTATTGGGCATGCCATCTTCTCTTATGGTTACATGAATCAATACCAATACTTTGACGATCTAAAGGCTGGTCCATATTCGGAACCGGCTTCCGTACCAAATATCCCCTGGCACCAGTAAGCGTTGAGTTAACAGAGCAGTTAACTAATTGGGAATGGGTTTTTTGAATGTCCCCAGAAGATAAGTCCACTGACACAAATCAAGGTGAGGTCCAGGATCCTGCCATTGATGGACCCGGCGGTACTGTTGCCCATGTCGAGAAGAAGAGTCAAGGCGGCGACCCACAACGTCCGCAACGATTAAATGACCTGGGTGGACGGGTGATATTAACTCTCCAAGGCGCCTATGATAAGTTGGTTGCCGGCCGGATAACCCAGATCCAATCTCAATTGGTCGATCAAGACCGGGAGCTGTCAGCAACTATTCATGATGTGGCTGAGTTATCGACCCAAATCACCCAGATGAATCGCCGCCTGCAAGAGCTAGAAGACCATCTGGCCCGTTTAGAAACCGGCCCTCATGCGTCCGAAGGTGAATGAAGGCAGATTTGGCGTTGTCTACACCTAAGCATATCGATCAACGATTAAATAGACCCTCACTAAAATCAGGCAAACGACCGCTCCGTATCGCCTACTTCAGCCCGTTGCCGCCGATCCGTTCTGGTATAGCCGACTATAGCTGGGAATTGTTACCTCTTCTTGCAAAAGACGCGTCAATCAGCCTGTTCGCTGAACAACCGGATGGCGTCGCTTCCTTCGTGAAAGAGAGATTTACTCTCCTGCCAATCAGCGCTTATTCAGAGCACCGTTTCTCCTTTGACCTTGCTCTCTATCACATGGGTAATAGTCTTCACCACCGGGCTATTTACCAGGCTGCCCAACGTTTTCCAGGCATTGTTGTCTTGCACGATTATGGCTTGCACCATTTCATCGCTGCTGCCACCGGCACGGATGTAGAATATTCAAAGTATGTACGAGAGCTTACCTACGTTCAGGGAAGTGAGGGCGCCAATAGAGCCTGGCGGATCCGGTATGGCCAGGAGCCTTATCCATTATTCGAATTGCCTTTGAATGACCGGCTAATCGACCGCAGCTTGGGGATCATAGTCCACAGCCAGGTAAACAAAGACAAACTCCTGGCAAATCACCCAAAACGACCGGTTGCTTTGGTCCCTATGCAGATGCCGATCATTGAAGCACGATCCCGCCGTAATGAACTTGATCTCCGTACCGGCACGCTCATATTTGCCACCACTGGGCAGATAACGGCCGAAAGGCGAATGGATCTGGCTCTAAACGTTTTCGCCAGATTGCTCCAATCCTACCCCAAGGCCGTCTATCTAATAGTCGGCCAGGTACAAGACGAGATTGGTCTGGCTTCAATCATTGCTGATCTTGGCATCCAGAAAAAGGTCCACGTAATCGGCTTTGCGCCAGATAAGCAAAGCTATATCGATTGGACGGCAACGGCCGACGTGATCATCAACTTGCGCTACCCAACCGTAGGTGAGACTTCAGCATCGGCTTTAAGAGCTATGGCGGCAGGCAGGCCGGTTATCGTCTTCGACCATGGGACTTATAGTGAATTGCCAGACGAAGCTTGTTTGAAAATACCGCCTATGGATGAAGAAGCGCTCTTAGAGGGGATGTTGTTGCTAGCATCCAGCCTGGAACGAAGAGAGAGCTTAGGACAATTGGCCGTCGATCACATCAGATTGCAACACGATCCAAGTGTGATCGCCAATCAAACCATTTCATTCATTCACGAATTATTCGCTTCAATTGACGGGCGATATGGAGGCGTATCGTGAACCAATACCACAACGCAGATAAGCTTTTGGCCGAGTAGTAATCATGACCAGCGCCATTGTACCTGACCTGGCAGCCATCTTGGTATTGGTTGTTGCCTGTTACATCTTTGGCAGACTTCTGATTCCTCTTTTTCTTGATCAGAGTAAACAATTCGCCGGCGATTGGCTCACCGTGGTATTTGCCAGCCTGACCTTGGGCGTCGCGCTGATCGGCTGGTTGGGCCTTATCCTGGCCGAAGTGGGATGGTTTTCGATTGAACTATTGGCCTCTTTCTGGCTAATAGCCGCCTTCATTCTGGCTACCGTAAACCTTGGATTTCGCCGGAAAAACCAGCCGGTAATAATTACTGAAAATAGAGAGCAATTAGTCGACCGATTTAAGTTGCCGGGTTGGGTTCAGTATGCTCTCCTCGCTATCTGGCTCGTCGCCGCCGGTTGGCTTTTCTTCCGGCCACATGAATACGTCCTTGGGGCGGCTGATGCTGGTGTTTATGTCAATCTGTCAGCTAATATCGAAAAAACTGGCAAGATCCTGATCGATGATCCTATCCTAGCGGATTTGGACCCAGCCTTGTACCCGGCGCTGCTTCGCCAGCTACCACCACAAGATCAAGCCTCGCGTGTTGCCCCCTATTATATTTTGCCCGGTTTCTATGTAACCGGTTCACCGGCTGGCAGAATCACGCCCCAATTCTATCCTCTCCATGCTGTCTGGCAGGCCATCGCCTTCAGCCTTGGAGGTGTTCGGGCAGCCTTGCTGATGACTGGGCTTTGGGCTTTGTTGGGCAGTCTGGTCGTCTATCTGTCGGTACGCCAGATTGCTGGTTGGGAGGCCGCTTTCTTGGGCTTATTGGGTCTAACCATTAACGCCGTCCAAGTATGGTTTGCCCGTTACCCGACGACCGAAGCTTTGACCCAATATCTTTTGTGGGCTGCCATCTGGAGTCTCATAATATGGCTGAAAGGCGAAAAGCCCCAGCCTCTGTGGGGGTTTTTGGCAGGTGTGACCCTCGGGGAAGTTTTTCTTACACGTATCGATACCTATTTCTTATTAGCCTTAGCTATTGGAATATTTCTATGGTTACACTGGAGTGGACGCTGGCGAAGACAGCATCTTTGGTTCTTCGGGCCGGTTGTTTTATTGACAGTTCATTCATTTATACATGCCTGGCAACAAAGCAAGCCTTATTTTGTGGGCATTTTTGCCTATGGTTTCAGACTTCTCGAACAAAACTGGATGATGCTCTTATTTGCCTTCGTCGTTTGTATCGCGATCCTAATATTGATTGGCCGTCATCGTGGTCAATTAAGCCAGCTTGAGCGCTACAAGAAGCCCTTACTCTGGGTTGCCGTGTTGATTGTGTTGCTTCTGGTTACTTATGGTTATTTCATCCGACCAAATGTCGGCTTGGTCGAATCAACGAGGGAATATTGGTATGGTGGCGAACAAATCCCGGCCGGTTTGGACACACAAAACCTGCTCAGGCTTGGATGGTATTTGACTCCCTTCAGTATCGCCTTAGCTACGGTTGGCATTTGCCTGATGTTGTTGGAAATCAACCGCCAAACGGCCGTCATTCTTTTTGTTGGTCTCCTATTTTCCTTGCTCTATGTATGGCGCATCCAGGCAAATCCTCACCAAATCTATGCCATGCGGCGTTATGTTCCGGCGGTTCTACCGTTTGCCATGGTCGCCATTGCCTACTTTTTTGGCCGGCTATTCAAAAGTAATCAACGTTGGATTCGTATAGCTGGGATTATCCTGGGATTGGCTTGGCTCTTTACACTTGGTTTTTCAGCAAGGGACTACATTAATCAAGTCGATTATGCGGGCATTCTTGCCCAATTAGAAAACCTCGATGAACAATTGGAACCTGATTCGATCCTGATTTTTAATGATTCCTCTCTCATTTCTACAGGTGATCTGTTGGGTACACCCCTTCGCTTCTTGTTCGGCCATGATGTATTCACCCTTCGCCA
>JAHEJP010000527.1 GCA_024638855.1 Chloroflexota bacterium | reverse complement strand
TTGGCCTTAATATGTATCTTTTTCATTGGCCTGACGGTGCCTTTTATCGATGGGCCATTGATGGCCATTCTCCAGGCCACAGTCGCGCCGGAGATTCAGGGAAGGGTGTTCACCTTGATGGGCAGTTTAATCTCGCTGGCGACGCCCATCGGTTTGATCATTGCCGGGCCGTTGAGCGATATCGTCAATATTCGTATCTGGTATGTCTTAGCCGGCGTAATATACGTCCTGATAGGGTTAGCCTTGTTTTTTATACCCGATGTGATCCACATGGAGGACCGGCGACAGAGAAGCAGCACAGAATTAGGTCCGGCCGCACAGTAAGAAGTAAACCACCGCTGAATAATTTCATTCCTGATGAATTAAATGGCGCTTAACTTAAACTTCGTTTAAACAGGACGACTCTAAAGTCGCTCATAACTGTCATGCCCGCATTCGCAGAGCCTGCCCTCACGAAAGTAGGGGAATGACGAATCAACTTGCCGATCCTGACTTTAGAATAGCCGTATTCGTTTAAATTAATCCCTAGCCAACGACAAAGAACGTGTTATAATGAAATAGAACAAATGTTCTTTTAGTAAAAAAGGTTGCTGCTTTTGTTAAAAATTAACAAGGATGGAACTTTTCTCTGAAAGAAAGCCAAAACATCAAGGTCTATGTTCAAGCCAACCAACAACTTTGGCTTACTCAAAATGCCGAAAGTTAAAAATCTTTGTTCAAGTCAATAATTTTGACTTACTCAGGATCACATGATGAACCTAGCTCAAGCTGGTATCGTTCTTAAATGTCGCTGTGGCGCGAATATGGCCGCCGATATGATCGGCGTGTTGTTTGACGACCGGGGATGCGTGAAAGTCAACGACCAGCCAATACGATGCCAGGTATGTGGGGCTGTTTACAGGCGCGGGGAGCGATTAAAGTATAATTTGGGAATGATAGAAAGCAAACGTTGACGGCGTCTTAACTGTTTTGCTCTCGACCGAGAATAGATCATTTCCGAACGATGGGAACAACGATCCAGCCGCTGCCTTTGCAGCCGGGACATACACCTGTCCCAGCGCAGCGGCGACATTTTTTTAGATTGCCGGCCGGATCGATTCCTTCACCCTTACAGCGATGGCAGTCTCCGGTCCCTTTGCAACCTTTACACTGAACGGCTCCGCCTTGTTGTGCTTCCTTACGATCACTCATATTATTCTGTACCGGTGCTCAAAATGAAATATCTTCGGTCGAAGCGGTCAGGGAAAATATCCCAATTAAAAAAAATCGATAAAATTACCAGGCCATTATAAAGCACAGATAAATCCAGAGCGAACATATGGTTGAAAGAAAATACCAGGCGATCTTATTCGATCTAGGCGGCGTATTGGTCGAATTAAACGGCATATCGACTATGCAATCATGGACCAAGTGGGATCTTGAGGAGCTATGGAGACGCTGGTTGACCTCTCCAACCGTGAGGCGATTTGAATCCGGACAAATCCCGGCCGAACAATTTGGCAGAGATTTGGTTCAGGAGTTTTCGCTGCCGGTCGAAGCCGATTACTTCTTAGAACAATTTACCCAATGGCCGAAGGGGCCTTTTCCAGGAGTTGAGGATCTTTTTGATAGTGTACCGGATGGGTGTCAAATTGGTTGCCTATCCAATACGAATGCTCTTCATTGGCAGATCATGAATCAAAAAATGGACTTCTTCCAACGGTTTGATGCCTGTTTTCCTTCTCACCTGACGGGATATCTCAAACCTGACGAAGCGGCATTTGAGTATGTGGTTGCCCGCTTGGGCCTGTCACCGGAGAGTATACTTTTCATTGACGATAACCAGATCAATGTCGACGGCGCCAGGAAAGTTGGTTTAGCCGCTTACACGGCGCACGGCGCGGAGGGAGCCATGTCACTGCTTACCCAATTGGGGTTATAATGGTCAAGTATTGAAAATGAGCGTTGACCATCGAGGCCAGAAAATGCCGCCTCAGGGTGTCGATGATAATAATCGTAGAACGGAAACTTTGACACACTTATCCATTTTGGCGGATGTAGTTTTGCGCATCTTCCTGGCAATCCGGACAGTCAAATTCGGGCACTAGTTCCAGGTAACGTTCGAAACTGGCCACGGCCGCGTCTGTATCCCCGACATCATCTCGCAGCCAGGCTTCGTCAAAGTAACACCAGTAAAAGGTGGGATCTACTTCGTGGCATCTTTCTAAGTCGGCAAAGGCGGGATCATGTTCGCCAAGGTCCCAACCGTAAAGCAGTGCACGAGCCAACAAGGCATCGGCATTTAACGGGTCTATTTCAATGGCCCGATTGAAGTCTGCTAATGCTCCTTCGACATCCTGACCTAAATCGCGAATGGTGTAGCCGCGTTCCATGTAAGCCCAACTATCTTCGGGGTCTAAGGAGATCGCGCGCTCGTGATTGGCCATCGCAGCCTCGAGATCGCCCATATCACGATATAAGATAGCCAGGCTATTGAATCGTCCAGAGTATTCGGGATCTAATTCGGCCGCGCGTTCGTAATCTTGCCTTGCGGCATCCAAATCACCTATCACATACTGATAGGTGTGGCCTCTTTCAGAATAGACGTCGGCAAAGTCTGGGGCAATGGCGGCTGCTTGTTCATAAATTTTCAGAGCTGCATCGACATCGCCCATGAAGTCGCGATAAGTAATGGCCAGGTTTAAACGGCTCCATATTTCTTCAGGATCTCTGGCGATGGCTTGTTCATGGTTGGCAATGGCCTCATCTATTCTGCCCATCTCTCGAAGGAAAGAAGCTCGATCATCGTAGCGCCAGCCTGTTTCTGGATCTAATTTGATGGCCAGGTCATTTTGCTCTAATGCCTTTTCAAAATCTCCTAAATACCAGGCATATATACCAGCCAATTGGTCATGATGCCAGGCCTCGTCAGGGTTTAAGTGAACAGCCCGCGTTATGTCTCGGAAAGCAGCGTCGACATCGCCAAAATGGAGGTAAATATCAGCTCGGCTCCCTAAAAATC
>JAHEJP010000526.1 GCA_024638855.1 Chloroflexota bacterium | reverse complement strand
CTTGCAAAGCCGTGCTCATCGGGATCATCGCTGCAATCAAAATAACGCTGCTCCAACTGATCGATCGATAAGCCTGTTCCATTGAAAGGCAGCGCCCCAGCACCATGATAACAGCAGCTATTAGCGCTGCCATAACGGTAGGCACTAGCCCGGTAACCATCAACACAATCATAAATACTAAGGATGCACCGGCTATCACTGCTTGGGGAGTCAATTCGACGATTTGAAGAGCCATTGATTCTGGGCTGCCCACAAGGACGAAATTGCGTCCCTCATTCTTAAGTAATTCGATATCTTGCCATCTGCCTCGGACTAGTAAGGCATCGCCAAATCTTAGTTTCGTCCCTTTACTTTCTATCTCCCTATCTTGACGACGAACGCTCAATACTTGGACGTTGAACTTCTGGGCAAAATGTCCCTGGCTAATTGTCCGGCCGATATACGCTGAGCGGGGTGTTAGTAATACTTCGGCTACACCAACCTCGTGGGATAGTAACAATTCGGTAATATCATCATCGGCCGCCGCAGCCTTCTGTACCCCCACATTGTTACGGACCATCACTAGCTCAATGGCATTCTTCGATCCATTAACCAACAATACATCGTTTGCTTTTATCTTCGTTTCTGGTCCGGGAACAGATTCAACAAAGTCAGGCTGCAGTTTTTCCAGACTCCTTATGACTCCTTGTCTTTTTTGCTCGCCCTGATCGATATCGAAGCCGTCCTTTTGGACAGCATGTTCGATACGCAGTACATTAATGCCATAATCCCGGCCGAGCGCCGCCTCTGCCAAAGTTTTTCCGACAAGTCGGGAGCTATAACGAACACGCAACCAGTAGATATTGCCTTCCAGCGTATAATCTCGAGCCAATTCACCTACAGATTCAGTCAGGTCTGCCGGTCGCTCTTCACTTTTCCTTGCAGGAAGCAGGCGCCGTCCCCAAAATACCATGTATAGAATGGCCGCGATAAGCAACGGCAGGCCAATCAATCCGAACTCAAAATAACCAAATCTGGCAAATCCGGCATTGACCAAGGTATCGTTGACGATGATATTAGGCGGTGTGCCAGTCAAGGTCAACAATCCTCCTGTATTGGCCGCAAACGCCAGCGGCATGAGAAATTTTGATGGTACGCTGCCAATATGCCATGCTGCTGCCGTTATCGCCGGCATCAAGGTAGCCACCGTCCCAGTATTACTTATGAATGCCGAGAGAAGTGCTGTTCCTCCCATCATGACCACGAGAAGGCGCACCTTTCGATTGCCTGCCAGCCGAAGCATTCTTTCGCCAAGCCAGGCCGTGACCCCAGTCCGCGATAATCCCTCACCGACGACAAACAACGCTGCGATCATGATGACTATTGAATTGCCAAAACCTGCCAAAACTTGATCTAGCGTAATAATACCGCCGAGGAACAATGCCAAGAGTGAAACTAATGCAACCAGGTCCGCCCGGAGGCGGCCGAAGACAAAAAACAGGATCGTTATACCTAAAACGATGAAGGTGAGGATCATATGACGGGGTGAGGTAAATCTGTATCCAAGTATCTATCGTGACTGAGCACTACTCGAATCTGACGGTCATCAAAAAGTGAAAGACCCGAAGAACCAAGGCACAATGTGTACCTGTATTCTCCGGGCCTACTCAGTTCCGCGTTCAGAGTTTATGACAGGGCGAATCCTTTGCTACGAGCTAGTGTTTTCCTCAGCTTCGTCTGCAATCTCTTCTAGTGCTTGACCGACCTCAGACCAGGCGCTGGCATCGCTCAGTTCGGCCGCCCCGGCAGCAAAATCGGCAACGCCTTCTGCAGCGAGATCACGAGCTGCATCGCTCAAGCCTTCGGCCGCAGCCATTTCTACAAGCCCTTCGGCTGTCATCTGTGCGCCAATTTCCTCAAGTTCTTCACTACGTTCGGCCATGCCTTCGGCAACGACCATTCTCGTTAGACCTTCCGCGGTCTCTTGCGCGCCTAAATTTCCAACTTCCAATCCGGTTCCGGCAATCGCTTCCGACAGGGCACGCGTGGCGCCATAGCGGAAAATTGCATCCACGGCAATTTCATGCAGAGCCTGGCCTCGTGTCTCGAGGAATTCGGCCAATACAGGCATATCCAGAGCATCAACAACTTCGCTGGCGGCAACCAGTTGCCCGGAAATTGCGGCGATATCCATGCATTCTTCCAAGTCCTCTTCGGCTAAGAATCCAACTAGGGCACTCTGAACAGCCATATCCTCTGAAGCGGCTAGGAGTTCAACTCCTTCAGCCATATCTTCAACGCCAGCATCGGCCACGACCTCACTCAGAAAAGCCATTCGATCGGCTACTGCCATCGCATCAATGCCACGGGTCACATCACTTGCACCCGCGGCCAACGCCGTTCGACTAACATCGCCTAATTCGGAAGCCGCCTCAAGTTCATCGAGACCTGTTTCCATATCTACCAGTCCCTCTAGGGCTTCGATAGTGCTAAGCGTTTCGATGTCCTCAGCAGCTTCCTCTAATTCATTCCTGCTTTCTTCTGTCATTTGTATCTCCTTTATGTCTCTGATATCACGAAAATAGTGATTGGTTCCTTAAAAAAACAATAGTTATTTATACTATCGTCTGAAGGCTAATCTGGGCCAATATTAAACAAATTGAATCTAAAGATAACGAAGAACTCATTGTGTTCCCCCCCACTTATATTACTTGCCAGAAGCATAACACGCAACCATGTAAAACGGCTAAATACCTGATCAAAGTGAGGGCATTTGACACAAAATGTTCGTGGCCAACCTCATCAGTTCGTTGCGGAAATATATTCCTTGCGTGATAACCAACGAGGTCGCCTAATAAACTCTACTACCCGCCTCAATAGTGAATCATTTCCGGCTGTTACAAATACCCTGTCGGTCTGTTTCATTTCAAGACAAAATAGCTTTTCAAGCCATCATATTTTTGATCGATAAGCTATCATACGCTCAATTTATGAGTTAGCCTCTATGGCTTGCTGAAGGATTTTA
>JAHEJP010000525.1 GCA_024638855.1 Chloroflexota bacterium | reverse complement strand
GAAAAACGTTCCAAGAACATCTGGTGACTTTCCTGGTATACTGGCTCGGAACAGTTGACAAAGAGGCGCATGGTATCCGCCGAAAGTTTATCACTATCTCGACGACGAATACGCCGGGCACAGTGATTGTATGCGAAGTTTGGCAACCAACATAATGTGCCCTGGTGCTCATGAATAGCTCGAAATAGAAGGGCCGGGTGCTGGACCCAATCGAATGGCGACATCAGGACGAGGGGGATGCCCTGAACCAGCGGCAAAATAAAACCGGCGATAAGGCCCATGTCGTGGTACAAAGGCAGCCAACTCACGATAACGTCACTTTTATTTAGGCTGATTGTCTGGCTATAGTTGGCGATTTGGTTCAGTACAGCCTGATGAGACAAAGCCACTCCCTTTTGTAGCCCTGTGGTTCCGCTGGAGTGCTGTAAAAAAGCTATTTCGTCTGGTCGAGCCGCATGATGGGCGAAACTATCTCGATCCACGCCCGTGGCCGACTGGGATACTTGCCCTGACCCGACAACGGGACAAGGCATATCTGCGGCTAATAAAGGGGCGAATTCGTCGTTGGTTAAGATTGCCCGCACCTCCGATAATCGAGCTAACTCGGCTATGCTTCGCAAGTAAATCTCAGGGTCTAACTTTTCCGTTATTGTCGGAAACATGGAAGGGATAGCCCCGATTTCTAGCGCAGCCCAGAAAGCGTAAATGCTTTCGAGATTTTGTGTGTGGGCGATGATGGCCAAGTCCCCTGCACCTAATCCAAGATTCAGCAATCCTGAGGCATAAGACTGAACCTGTTCTTGAAAACGCCGGCGAGTGACCTGAACGGCCGGTTTGCCGGTTTCCATATAGATGATGGCCTGGATTTCCAGATCAGAATTATCCAGACCCGGATTTAGAGAAACGGCTTCAAGCAGCGTGTTGAAGGAGGAACGATTGGCCAGACTTAACAACTCTGCTAATCCTTGATTGAATCCTTTAACACCCGAGCAACCATCTGATCCAAGGAATCCATATTGGCCACAGTCAATTCAGCATCGGGGATGTAGACGCCGAATTCGCTTTCGACGTAGACGGCGAATTCAGCAAGAGCAAAGGAATCCATCAGCCCATCGGTGATAATTCCTTCGTCATCCCTGAGTACATAATCATTATCCCTGACCAGCTCTTGGGTTATGAAAAGGCGTAATTTTTCACGTACTTCCGTTGGATTCATTTTATAGATACCATTCGCATAGTCATCGGCCAATGGAGCCAAGCCATCGTTAACCAATAGAACAAATATTTATGTCAACATTTAGTATGTATATTCATAAGGCTTTTGCACTGGACAGTGACCAGTCCGGGGAATCATACGTCTTGTTGGTTGATTTTACCAGAGCGGGAAACCCAGCTCGACCTTAATCCTGTGCAGACTGATCGGCTATCTTCAAAATTTCATCTGATAAGGCGCTAGCCAATATCTTCATGCCGGCCGGAGTCAAGTGGACAGGGCTGTCTGTGAATTCTCCCGGTGAAATGAAGTCCCAGAGATCGAGGTAATGCCAGGCGTAGTCGCGGGCCCATGACCCCATCAGTTGCCTGTATTCGTCGTAGGCCCAACGGGGATACCAGGCATTGTAGCGGAGATTAGCATTTTCACCCTCACTGATGAACATGGGTTCATTAATGATGAGAATTGGTACCTCTCCCGCGATATTCGCTCCGACTTCAAGTGCATCTAAGGCTATTATTTCGCTCGTAAGAGTAACTGGGCCATCAAAATCATCCCAACTGACATCTTCCTCGAAGTCAGTGGCACGCAAGGTGATCTCCGCTGGCCGGACCTGGTCAATGCCCGTTGCAGCCCACGAAAAGCCGTAACTCTGGAGACGTAACAGGTTGGCCAATGCCCGTCGTTGGCCAAATATTGATCGGTCCAATAGACTCAAATCCTTTAGGCGATCATCTTGAGAATCTAAACTTAAGCCGTAGTTATCGATTAGGGAACGGACCCGGTCGGGGTTTTCTTGCACCAGGGGAGGCACTAACTGTTTCTCCCAAGGAAAGGATTGCAATGTCACCAGCCAGAGGATGAGATCGGGTTCGTATTGCCTTACCTCTTCGAGAATCATCAAATCCTTGGTTAGGGCCATGATCGGATAACCAAGATTGTAGGCAATAACCTGGCGGCCGTCCGCTGTGCGCAATTTGGCCCCATTGATTTGACCGGCTAGAGTCTCCTCATTCTCCAATAACCAACCCCATGTCCCCGAATCGCCGATAATGACGACACGAAACTCATCGGCCATCTTAGGTTGGCTGATGGTGTGGCTAGCCACCATTGCCGGAATATTGTTCAAGCTGAGATTGTAGGAGTCAGCTGAATTTTCACCGTAAGGAAGACGCTGGCGCCCTGGCAGCAGTTTATTATATAGCGAGATTTCGCCCAACGATTCAATAGGTGACATGATGGCGAATAGAAGATTGGCCAACAGGAAGATGGCGGCAGCTTTAAGGAAAATCCGCCCGATAACAGTCCAATTCATATTCGAGCTGTGTTTTTCCATATTAGAAAGGGACCCATTTTGTTCGTTCATATTCATTCAGCCAAGCCGACGAGCTTCGTAAAGGTCATTAATGACATTTCCACCGAAGGCAACGCGAACCAGACCCATCCCAGGACAACGAAGTTGAACGTCAGAAACCAGCTGAATAAGGTCCAGGCTCGTTTACGCCAAGTGTGTTCAGCCAATGCTCGGTACCATTTACGCGTGCGATCGCTCCATTGTTTATGGAGGAAAAGACCTGCCCCGTGCCAAAGGCCCCAAATGAAGAAGTTCCAGGTAATTCCATGCCACAAACCAATGATCGCCATGGTTGTTAGTTGAGCAATGAAGACGATGACGGTGGATGACGGTCGCCATTGCCTTGTGAGTAACCAGCGGGATAAAGGCGAAAAGACATAAAACCGAACCCAATTACTCAAAGTGATATGCCAGCTCTGCCAGAAGGCAGTGATGCT
>JAHEJP010000156.1 GCA_024638855.1 Chloroflexota bacterium | reverse complement strand
AAAATAACGCCAAAGATCAGGAGGGCAAGCACCACGACAATTGATTTAACTGTATCGTATGACATTGCCCACCTCCCTTAAGCTTCCTCTATCAACTCGATCAAGACTTCAGTTAGATCAAGTAAATCAACTTCAGCACCATATTGCGCAATATCGAAAATCGGTGCATCAGGATCGGTGTTAATGGCTATAATCATCCCGCTTTCGGTTATTGCTTCTACATGTTCCGGCGCACCACTGATGCCCATCGCCAAATATAGTTTGGGCTTCACCGTCTTGCCAGACTTACCTACCATACGTGAGGTCGGTAGCCAGCCTTGATCTACCACTGGACGCGAGGCACAAACAACTCCACCCAGCAACTCAGCTAGTTCTTCCGCTAGCTCGACATTGTCCTCTGTTTGGACTCCACGGCCGACGGATATTAAGATGGATTCTTGGGAGATATCCACATCACCAGCCTCTGGCTCAACGTATCCAACGAGCCTGACGCGTAGTTCTTCTAATGCTGGGACGGCAACCGGAGTCACATTGGGCGGTTGATCACTTTGCCCCTCCTCCGGTTTAAATTCACCTGGGATCATCGTCACCAGTGCCGTCGGTTCAGGTAAATCACCTTCGGCCATGATTTTGCCACCGCAGATCTGGCTCACATACTTTCCGTCAGCGCTGAAGCTGCGACAGAGAGTTACTATCGGCAGATCAAGCCGGGCGGAAAGCACGCTAGCCACATCTGCACCGATTGAAGTGCTACCAAATAACACCGCTCGTGGTGCTTTTTCTTTGATGAGACTGGCCAAAGCTTTTTGATATGCATCTGAGGTAAACTCGGCCAGTGCTGGATGGTCAAAATACAATACTTGGTCGGCGGCAAGGTTGCCTGCCAACTTTTGCTCATTATGGCCTAACAACACGCCCACAACCTCCCCACCTATTCCCTGGGTTAAAGCCCGCGCTGCGGCTAGCATTACATAGGAGATGTCGGCTACCTGCCCTCGTAGGTGTTCGATGACCACATAGATTTCTTGGCTCATTAGACCCCTCCTCTAAATTACACCTAATTCCTGGAAGATTTCGATAAGTCTGGTCGCGACTTCTTCCTCGTCCCCTTCAATTATCGCTGCCCGTTCAGTAGCTTCAGGTAAGAACATGCGGCCGATGGTTGGCCCACCACTGGGGTCAAATTCGATGATCTCTTGCTCTTCGATGGTGGCGGTCTTCATCACCTGCCGCACCTTACTAATAGCAACATATCGCGGTGGTTCTTCGGCAGCCTGTATCCCAAGCGCGGCCGGAAGTGATATTTCCATCTCGGCGATCAACCCGCCCGGATATTCCTTGCGCACGATTGACTTGTTGTCACCCAAAGTTACGCCGGAAATATAGCCCACGTAAGGCATTCCCAAGAATTCTGCTAACAGGGGTGCCACCGACCCGTCCAAATCATCGTGCGCTTGTACTCCAGTCAAAACAAAATCGGGCTGAAGCTCTTGTACGACTGAGGCTGAAGCGCGCGCCAGGGCATGATTGTTGACGCCCTCTTCAAAGTCTCCACGAAGCTTAATTAGCTTATCGGCTCCTCTAGCGGCCGCAGCATAGAGCACATCATCCACCCCTTCGGCGTCTGGAGCTACAACTGTTACATGGCCGCCGCTCTGCTCCTTAAGCAGTAAAGCCTGTTCCAAGGCATGGTCGTCAAATTCATTGATGATCAAGCGCAGCCAATCCCGCTCGAGAGCGGTACCATTGTCGTCAATTGCGAGCTCTTCAACTAAGTCGGGAACAAGCTTGATCAGAACCACTATGTTCATTGGGTATCCCTCCCTAATCTTCCATGGCGTCGACGAGAAGCTCGGCGATGTCCTTTACACGTAGCTGTCCGGCACCTTCGACCATTTTGGCAGCATCTTCAAAGCGGGGCGATTCATAAGGGCAAGCCACGGCTAAAACGTCAGCGTCGACAGAAATAGCTTCACGTACGCGCCATTCGGATAACCTGACGTGTGCCTTCTCCCATTGGAAGCCATCGAGCCACATGCCGCCGCCGCCGCCACCGCAACATAGGCTAGTGGATCGATTATGTTGCATCTCTACTAATTTGATTCCTGGGATGGCTTCTAAGAGCGTGCGGGGTTCGTCGTAAACTCCGTTGGCCCGACCCAGATAGCAAGGGTCGTGGAATGTGACCTTGGCTTTGACCTCCTGTGTCAATAGTGGTAGTAACTGATCAAGCCGATCGGCTAGAAATTGAGTATAGTGCCGAACTGGATGGGAGATGCCCAGTCCCGGATACTCGTTTCTAAGTGCATTATAAGCGTGGGGATCCGTAGTAATGATTTCATTGAACTGGTACTTGCTGAGAGCCTGCCCATTTTTTTCAGCAAGCATTTCAAATAGGCCGCGCTCGCCTGCAAGACGTTGAGAATCGGCATCACTGTTCTCTTCAGGACCCAGAATGCCAAAGTCGATATCAAGGACATTCAAGATTTGTACCAGTGCCCTGGAGGCTAACTGAACCCGCGGGTGATAGGATGGGTAATCGCCGACGAACCACAAGATGTCCACCGGTCGATCGATCTTTCGCATGATGGCGACCTCAGGATCGAGTCCTTTAGCCCAATTAGCTCGCTTGCGTGGCGATTCGCCCAAGGGGTTGCCATATCTTTGGGAATTCTCCAATGCGCTTTGCAGTTCCTTAGGGATGTTGCCGGCCAGGAGTAGCTCTTCCTTTGCCCGAGTCATCAGGCCTGGAGTCAAAGGGATTTTTGATGGACAGACCTGCGTACAGGCATAGCAGGACACGCACATCCAGACCGATTCGCTATCCATCACTTTGTCAAATATATCTGCTCGCAGGTAAGAGATCATCCTGCCAGGGGGGAATTCCATAAGATAACCAAATGGGCACACGCCACTGCACGTCCCGCACTGTAAACATGTGCGCAGGTGCTCGCCTTCTGGAACTTCGAGTAGACTATCGTAAAATGTCTTGCTGAATGATGAACTTTCAGGAGCTGTATCTGAAACAAATGCCGCCATACCAAACCTCCTGCTTGGATGCCATCCTCCTAATAAACGAAAAACGGCCCTTCATAAAGTCGACTAAACTTAGTGAAAAGGCCGCATTTTTTTGCCCATACCTGTTATTAGCACAATATAATGATCGATGTTACAGGCAGCCGTTAATTCGCCTAACTGTAATTTTAAGTCTCATCCGCTGTTTTGCTTAGTGACAGATGTCATGATTTTTTGGTGATGTTAGTACATGTAGTACAAGTAAATTGAATGATATTGTGAAATTATTCACATATTGTAATTAAGTTCTATGCCATTGGCAATGTGCGATTGAAACAGCATAATTTGTAGATTAATCTGAGCACTCTCAATTATCTCGGGAGATCAATGTGATGAAATTTGGCGTCGTATTTCCGCAAACTGAATTTGGTAATGGTCCAGTTGCGATCAGAGATTATGCTCAGGCGGCCGAATCGCTCGGATACAGTCATATCCTGGCCTATGATCATGTTTTAGGCGCAGGTCCAGAGCGGTCGAAATCCTTGAAAGGACCTTATACTCACGAAGATCCGTTTTACGAACCATTTTTGCTTTTTAGTTACATGGCTGCCGTTACCAATCAAATCGAATTTACGACAGGTATCCTAATCCTCCCTCAAAGGGAGACGGTCCTAGTTGCTAAGCAAGCGGCAACTTTGGATGTTCTTTGCCAAGGTAGGCAACGTTTGGGGCTAGGCATCGGCTGGAATTGGGTCGAATATGAAGCGCTCAATCAGAATTTTCGGACACGGGGGCGGCGGATTGAAGAACAAGTGAAGGTGTTGCGCCAATTATGGACCCAACCGCTAGTTGATTTTGATGGCGAGTGGCATCACATTCCCAATGCGGGAATAAACCCGCTGCCAATTCAACGGCCGATACCTTTATGGTTTGGCGGGCACGTTGATGCCGTATTGCGGCGTGTCGCGGAAATGGGTGATGGTTGGATGCCAACTTATCAGAAGGCAGCCGACGCCCGCCCATCCCTGGATAAGATCTCGGCCAATCTGGCGACGGTAGGCCGGGATTGGGAGGACGTTGGAATAGAAGCGCGAATATGGTATGGGGATGGTAATGCGGACCGGTGGATTTCGTTTATCGACGATTGGCGAGCTTCCGGGGCGACCCATATGTCCCTTAATACAATGCGCTGTGGCTTCAACACACCTGCCGAACACTTGAAGGCTATTCAACGATTTGCCGATATGTCTGGCCTTTTTGCTCCCTAAGCGTTAGCATATTTGACAATGAAGCTCAAAGTATCGTTAGGCCAGATGGATGTCAAATTAGGTCAACCCGAGAAAAACTTGGCCACCGTTGAGTCGATGACGGCCGAGGCCGCTGAACGAGGTTCCGACCTCATTCTCTTCCCTGAGCTGTGGTCCACGGGCTATGATCTGGAGAATGCTAGCCAATATGCGACTGCTATCGATCAAGGTATCTTCGCGAATACTGCTGACCTGGCCAGAAAGAATGGCCTCAGCATTCTGGGAAGCTGCCTATCCCTGAAAGAAGAAGGCCAATTTGGTAATACGGCCGTGTACTTTGATGATAAGGGGCGGCAACTTGGGGCTTATACAAAGATTCACCTTTTTCGCCTGATGGCGGAGGATCAATATCTGTCACCCGGCGGGCAGTTGACGGTTGTAGACACAGCATGGGGTAGGCTCGGGTTAGCCATTTGTTACGATCTGCGTTTTCCTGAAATATTTAGGGCTTATGCCCTGGCTGGAGCCAAGATCGTTCTTTTGCCTGCGCAATGGCCGTATCCCCGGCTCCTTCACTGGCAAACATTATTGAGGGCCCGGGCGATAGAGAACCAGATGGTTATCATCGCCTGCAACCGGGTGGGCGTCACAGGCGACACGACCTTCTGTGGCCATTCAACGATCATCGATCCCTGGGGGGAGATCATCGTCGAAGGGGATGATTCTCCCGATCTATTAACCGGGACGGTGGATCTGGATCGCGTTGATGAGGTTCGGGTAAAAATCCCGATTCTTTCCGATCGCCGGCCCGACGCCTATGCCGGTAAAATTCAGGGTCTTTGACGTAACTTCTCTACCAACTGAACATCCGTGATTATTATCCAACTGCCGATAGATTAGTTGGAAATGTCACGTTGCTTACCCTGGGGAGTAGGTCACTTATTGGCTGTATCATTCCCCAGATAAGTGCTGGGCTGCCGGCTGAAGGCACAGCTATCCTTACACCAACGCAATCGAGTCTTTTATTCGCCAGACTCTTGAATCTAGGCTTAATCCTTGCCGTAACCATTCTTGTTAAGGAAAAACATCCGGAATCCTTTCACTCTTCTTGAAAAACTGGTTTCATTGAGGTCCCGGTAAAAATTAGCGAGGCGATTGGACTGAGCCGAAAGAATCGGAAAATAATAATCCTGTTCATATAGATTGTTCAGTTCCAGGCAAGCTGACTTCGCGTTTTCCAGTATACGGCCGGCTCTTCAACCATACGAGATAGCTTAGCCATATCGGTATCGCCTAACGTGAGTGTCAGTGCCGCCAGATTGCTTGTTAATTGATCTCCGGTGGTCGCACCGCTGAGGACGATATCAACCCAGGGTTGGGCTAAGACAAAAGCAAGGGCAATCGCGTCCATCGTCGTCTCGTATTCTGATGCTACTCGATCCAGCAATAAACGCTTCTCCTCAAATTGACTATCCTTATTTCGAGAAGTTAAGCGGCCGTTAGCCAGCGCTTCCTTAATCATGATTCCAAGACCAGCTTCCTTGGCAAGAATGAGGGCAGGGCCGGCTGACGTCTCTAAAAGGTTCCATGTCGCTTGGACAGAAGAAAAAAGTTGGCTGCCCTCGAACTCAATCTGCAAGGCTTTATACAACGTGGCCGACTGATTGGGGCCACTCAAAGAAAGACCTATGGCAAGACCTCCATCTCGGAGCCGGGCTAGTTCTGACAACAGCTCTGAATCATCCAGAACTCCGCTTTCCAAAGTAGCGGAATGAATCTGATAGAGACCGAGATAATCTCCAAGCAAATTTCTGCTCTCTTCGATTTGCCGCTGCAAAACGGGTAAAGAGTGATCCTTGACTTCATGGACAACTGCTTCCACTTGCCAATCGGCTGTGTAAGTGTAACCCCATTTTGAACCAACCGTCACGAAATCACATGAAATGTCGTTTTTGCTCAACCACGATGCCAGAAATTGTTCAGCCCGCCCGTATGATCTGGCCGCATCGAAATAGCGAATACCAGATGACCAGGCTGCATCTAAGACGGTGTGGGCCTGGGCTTCCATTGAGGAAACCGAGTAGCTTTGTTTCAGGTCTTGGGCATGTCTCAGATTGATATAACCAGGCCGGCCGAGGGCGGCTAATCCCAAGCCCATCGGTGTAACCCTGAGCCCACTTTTGCCATACGGTTCTCTTTCCATCATAAGACATCAAATCCCGACACTAAACTCAGTACAAGCGCTAGAGAATATTCTAGCCCTTAGAGGATATAAACGCGAGACATCGACCGCAATGGCGCATATGCTCTTAACACGTGGATTCAATTAAGCGGTGAAGAGTAGGGATATTGAGCGTTATCGTCGCCTTAAGGGTTCCGCGTACGCCCTGGTGGCTGCGGCGTTTTTGTCAACCCAGGTGGCGTCCACGTGGAAGACTCAGATTCCGACGTTGGTGGCGGCGGTGGCGGTGGTTCCGTTGGCGGCGGTGGCGGTGGATCAGTTGGCGGTGGTGGCGGTGGCGCCGTTGGTGGTGGCACCGTTGGTGGTGGCGGGGATGTCGGTTCGGGTGGCGGTGGTTCCGTTGGTGGTGGCGGGGATGTCGGTTCGGGTGGTGGCGGCGGTTCTGCTGTTGGTTCTTTCGTTGGTTTAGGTGTGTTTGTCGGAGTTGGATCTGGCGTGTCCGTTGGGGCAGGAGTCAACGACGGCGCAGGTGTCGAGGTTGGATCGATTGATGGCGTCTCAGAAATGTCTGGTGTAGCAGAGGCATTAGGCGGCGTTCGGGTTAACGTATCTTCAGACGCTATAGGCGTACGCGACGGGCGAATTGGCGTTGACGTCTCAACATCTACTGGGTCCTGATTGTTTTCTGGTGTTCCTGATAATGGTTCGGATCGCGAAGACAAAGGAGTCGCTTTATTAGGCGGCTTTGTAACGGTGGGGATTGGCTCGGCCGTCGCCGGTGGGCTACCTGGACTTACAGTCGTCGTCTCCCCCGCATTTAAGGTTACAGTCATGCCTTGAGCGCTAACTTCAACGATTCCCTCATCGACAGCAACCATGGTGGCGCCACTAGAGTCAACATCAACCATGAATTCAGTGCCTCGGACGGTGACAATTGCCGAAGGTGTCTGAATCTCGAATTTTGAATCTGCCGAAGGCAGTGGCTGCACGACATTGCGAGTCGAGCCAATTTCCTGTCGTAGTACAATTTCCTGACGCGAGCCATCTTCCGCAGAGGCCATTAGAAGAATTGTTAGTTCACTATTAGGTGCGACAGTCGTATGACTATCATCTGGGTAAGTTAAAACAACTGAGGAATCATCGCCTGTTCGGACGAGGTCTCCTTCCTCAACGGAACTTTCGCTTGTGACCGGTTTCCATATGTCGCTGTTGTCGGTTTGGGTGAAAACCATGCCCTGAATCGCTGCGACCGAAGCTTGTTCAGAACCCGACTGATTTGACCAGAATTGGAATATTAGGGCGCTAACGATGACCAAGGCTATGGCCGCGGCAAACCCAACAGCAAGCGGCCGCGGTTGGTCGAAGAGTGATCTCAGCCACTCACCAAGGGATACCGATCGGCCTTGGGCTCGCGTTGTATTAACCTGATGATGTTCACGAAAAAAACGTTGCGCCGAATGTCGTAATTGCAGGGAAGGCTCGAGCCAGGGATCCGAGGCCATTAGCCCGATAGTATTTTTGTACCATTCCAGCTCCGATTGGCAATTCGCGCAATCGGTAGCCAAGTGTTCTTCCACTATCCTGACTTCTTCCACTGCAAGCTTTTGCTCTAGATAGTCGAGCAATTGCTCTGTGGTCAGGTGGGAGGAATGTCCCTGATCGTTATTCATTTCGCCATCAGCTTCCAAATCTGTCATTTACTCGTAAATACAGAGTGAATCGCAACAACTCTGATACAATTATTCAGCACCAGTTATATTAGTCATTATTCCTCGCAGTTTTTTTAAGCATCGGGCGCGCATCGGTCCTATCGATCCGATTGGCATTTCTAATTGCTCAGCAACGTCTGCGTACGATGGAACATTGCTGTCATAATAAAGCATCCATAGAAGCTTTCGACAACGAGTACCTAAGGTTGACATAGCACCTCTTAAGGTTTCATATTGGCGGAATGTGACGACAACGTCCTCAGGCGGCAACTCTTCTCCCGCCCGATCTGTCAGCAATGTGTCGAGATCGGACGTGACCGTCCTCTCATAATCTGCACCCCGACGTCTCTCCCAACATTCCCGCCGGGCGGTTGTGACGAGCCATGCAGAGACACGGTCAGGTTCTCTCAATTTGTTCATATTCTTGAGAAGAGAAAGCCAAACCGACTGAAACACATCGTCTATTTCAGATTGGGTTAAACCGTAACGAGCGGGGACGGTATATACCAGACGTTCGTAGCGTTCCACCAACGCATCCCAGGCCTTTTCATCGCCGGATCGACAAGCTGCTATGAGTTGTTCGTCGGGATAATTGCTATATTCCGTCATGAGATGAATGGCAATAATTGAATCGTATCAATTGCTGTTCGCTCGCCACCCTTGCCGCGCGACTGCCTGATGCCAAAGAACCTTTGTGCCTTCCAAGCAACCGTAGGTGATCACCGGCTACTTTCAAAATGTCCTTGCCTGCCAGATAAGGTGAATTATTTATTACCGCCAGCTATAAGGTGCGATATAACACCATTATGCGTCACAAATATACCGCTGGCAACCGGATAAGAGTCCTATTTCCAGGGTTGTCTAACACATCAACTAAAACGATATTAATGTTTCAGGAATGAAATCTGTCAGTAGCAGTACACTGCTAGGCAAGTGCGCTCGAGGGGTTGCACGCCATTCTACATAGATTTGCCTAATTGTACCTAATCGTTATTTAGAATTAGATCTTCCCCAGGCTGTATCACATGGACGATTACATCCGGTGCAATTTTGGCAGCATAGTAAGCGAATTCAAGGGGTGGATTGGTTAAGAAACGAGGACGGAAAAGACCCAGACCTATCGGGCTATAGGTTCCCCAGTGAATGGGAACTGCGTTGTCTGGTTTCAATTGTAATAACGCCTGAGCGGCTCTCAAGGGATCCATATGCCCTTTGCCTAGATTTGGGCCCCAACCCCAAACGGGCAATAGAGCTAGATCGAGTTGCTGGCCAATATCTGACATCTCGGAAAAAAGGTCAGTATCGCCTGCAAAGTAGATTTCATGTTGCCCGTCGATTAGAAAGCCCAACGGTTCAACTAGAGGAGTCCAGGGCAATTGTTTGCCACCATGAATAGCCATTGTTGCCGAGATCCGAATTTCGCCGAGGTTATATGAGTCGCCTTGTTCAATTTCGACGACATTCTGGAATCGTCGAACTTTCAGAAACGGTCCGGCTCCCTTGGGTACTATCATCATGGTTTCTCGGCCGAATTTTTTTAGCGATGGCAAATCGAAGTGATCGCCATGTAAATGAGAGATTAAGACCGCATCAACATCCAGCCGGGCGACATCGGGTAAAGGATATTGGCGTCGCAGAGGTCCAACATATCGGCGAAGCAAAGGATCCGTAATCAATCGTTTGCCATCCATTTCGATCAAGATCGTCGAATGTCCTAGGTATGTTACGGATGATGTCGATTTCATAACCATATGCTTGTTGACCAGCTTCTAGAATTTAATATTATCTTTTTGCGGAATATGCTATGACAGCGGATCCTAATATTCTTCCTTTATTGGAGAAAAGCTCCTGATATTGCTAGGAAGATGGATATGAGCGGAACTTTTCTCTTAATAGTAAGCCGATCGACCCCGCTCTTAACATGGTCTGGGGCTTTGGCTTGCTTAACTATGATCAACGAATTTTCAATAAGTTGTAGTCGAATGATATAACAGAAAACCGAATGGGGATCAGCCTGATGACCAATGCTAAACCTGTTGCTACGGAGCGTATGATCCGAGTGCTTTTGCAACCCTGGCATAAGGCAATCCTTGATCCTGCCAAAGCGCAGGAAGAGGTGTTGCATCATCTCCTCTTGGATTATGCCAGGACTACGTATGGGCAGCAAAATGGCGCAAATAATATCGGTACGATCGATGACTATCGTCAGGCGTTTCCTGTTATTACCTACGAAGATGTTAAGCCGATGATTCAACAAGTGATGGAAGGAGATGTCCAGGAGTTTTTGTGCGAAGAGCCAGTGGGTTGGGCGATCACTCGTGGTACCTCAAAAGGCGAATCCAAGTTTATTCCCATGACGCCTACTGATCTCCGGCAGCGAATTAGCGCTGGTCGGGCAATGATGAATTTCGTATATTCGGAAGGCCACTATGAGCTATTCGAAGGCGTTAACCTCAACCTCAATTTTCCATCAGTCGTTGGGACAATCGAGGCTAATGGCCGGCAAATTCATTATGGTTATAGCTCAGGAATATATGCCAAATATGTGGCAACTTTTACGCCCATTAAATCAGTTCCCACTCAAACGGAATTGGATGCACTCGGCGGTGGAAAGACGCTGAGCGATTGGGCCAATCGTTTTGAATTAGCGTTAGAAAAGTGCCGCAATCGAAAGGTCACCTTGGTTGGTGGCGTATGCCAGACGGCGCTGCAATTTGCTCGCTATTTGAGACGAAAGCACGGTTGCTATCCCAAGGATCTGTGGGCGCCAGAAATTATGACCTTAGGAAGTACGCCAGGAATTAACACTCGCTACCGGCCGGCGTTGCAGGCGCTTTATGGCGCCGTCGTTATTCGGGAAATTTATGGCGCTACTGAAGGGATCTTTGGCCAGCAAAGAGATCGGCGACGGGCCTGGGTGCCAAATTATGACCAATTCTTCTTTGAAGTGGAGACCCGATCTGGACTAAAGATGTTACACGAGATGAGACCCAGGGAAATCGGCCGGTTGATTGTTTCCACGCCAACCTTGCCACGTTATAAAATCGGAGACGTCATCCTCGCCTTTCGTG
>JAHEJP010000524.1 GCA_024638855.1 Chloroflexota bacterium | reverse complement strand
CTATCAAGACAATTAGCCGAACAACGCCAACTTGGCCAATTGGATGCGGCGCGGCAGACGGCTGAAAGCTTGTTAAAATTAGATCGCAACGATCAAAATGCGCTTGAAGTACTTACGGCTATGGATTTAATGGATTTAAACGCGGCTGGAGTCACGATCAATGAGACCAGTACCCCAGAACCTGTTCGCGTCGAACGATTTACCATGCCCCACAACGGGGACTGGGGCGACGTACTCTTGATTCATCCACCGGCATCGGTATCATATTCACTGACATTGCCCCTTGAACCTGTCAAATTTTCGGCTCGAGTAGCTTTGGCCCCTGAAAGTTGGTCTTGGGGAGGTGATGGTGCCACCTTTATTCTCCAGGTTAAAACGGATGATAACGAGCCAGTTGACCTATACAGGCAGCATATTGGCAACTCTCTCCAGGAACAAGATTGGCATGAAGTAGAAGTAGCTCTAGCTGAATACAAAGGGCAGAATATTACGCTATCTTTGACGACCTCAGCAGGACCAGCGGGGGACGGCGCTGGTGACTGGGCTGGCTGGGAGACTCCCCGCCTGATGTGGGATTTGGCTGACGATGATTTCGAATAGTCTATGGCGGCCCTTAATGTTGGTTCAAAATTAGTATAATGATATGACTCCAAAAAAAGACCGTATCATCCAGAGATTGATCCGCTGGGCTGAAGAGCATGACTCGGTCCGGGCAATGCTCCTGACCAGTACACGAACTATACCAAATGCCTCGCTCGATCTTTTCTCAGATTATGATGTCATTCTAGCGGTTAATGATATTCGCCCTTATTACGAGGATAGGAGTTGGCTAGAGGCTTTCGGCTCTGTATTGGTCTTGTACCGCGATCCGATCCAGGAATATTATGGCTTCGAAGTTTTTGCCTACATCACCCAGTACGAAGATGGCCTCAAGATCGATTTCACGCTCTATTCCTTAGAAATCTTACACCGCATTGCGGCCGACCCCGTACTGCCTGATGATTTGGACATCGGTTATCGTGTTCTGCTGGATAAAGATGGCTTGACTACTGATCTGAAGCCGCCTACCTTTAACGCTTATATTCCAAATCCACCAGATGAGTCAACATACATGACCGTCATTGAGGAATTCTTTCACGAAACAACCTACGTAGCCAAGCTTCTCTGGCGCGATGAACTGATGCCGGCCAAATATAGTTTGGACACCGTCATTAAGTTGCAGCATTTGCGCCAGATGCTCGAATGGCAGGTGGAAATCGATCATGACTGGACCGTGAAGCCCGGCCTTTTTGGCAAGGGATTGAAGAAGCGATTAGGACCCGAAATCTGGGCAGAAGTAGAGGGTACTTTTGCCGGGGCCGATTTGGAAGAGAATTGGGAGGCGCTGTTTAAGAGCATCACCCTTTTTAGAAAAATCGCCGTGAATGTCGGCAAGGCTCTGGGTTACAAATATCCTTATAGTCTGGACGGGCGCATGTTAACTTATTTACATAAAGCTAAAAGCCTGGAGCCGCAAGCGAAGGCCTTTCTCTAAAAAGACTTCTCCATGAATAATCGCACTAGCATATTGAAGGCTGTTATTCCTGTTATCTTGTTTGCCGTCGCCTTTATTCCCCGGGTCCTACAACAAGTCGAGATCTACGCGATCTGGCATACGCGAGGAAAACTCTTCATCGAAGCCGTGCTCAGTCGGCAGTGGGCCGACACCTTACTTGGTCCCCACCCAGGTGTTGTTACGATGTGGCTTTCTGGCCTGGCGCAGCAGGTTGGCGCTCTTGTCGATCCCGGTTTCGCAAACAGAACGTTGGTCCAGAAAATGGATGTGGAGCTAATTCCCTTCGCACTGGTCATTTCTCTAGGCATCGTTTTGATCTACTTTCTTTTGGCCACAATTTTCGACCATCAAGTTGCGGCCGTGGCCTGTCTGCTTCTTGCTCTGGATCCTTATCATATTTCAATTTCAAAAGGCATACATGTAGACGCATTAATTGCTGTGTTTGCCATGATATCGGCTCTTTTCCTTTGGGCATATATTCAGAATCAACGCCGGCTCTATTTGTTATTATCCGGAATTTTTGCTGGAGCAGCTTTACTGAGCAAAGCGCCTGCGTTGTTTCTGGTTCCCTATTTCCTATTAGTCATAGGCGGATGGTTGGCCAGTAAACTACTTCTGCGAGATGAAAGTCAGAGCCAACTTAATAAGCGGCAGATTCCCAGTTTAGTTAAGGAGTTCATTATTGCTTTCTTAATCTGGATCGTTGGCTTGGCAGCTATTTACTTCTTGCTCTGGCCCTCGATGTGGGTGCAACCGATAAAGTCTTTAACGACTACCTATGGGCTTGCCGGATTTTACTTGAAGACGCCTCATCCTAACCCAGAATACTTTCTTGGCCAGATTGTAACTGACGATCCCGGACCGCTTTTTTACCCAATCAGCATGCTCATTAAGACAACTTCGGTCACGTTGGTAGGCTTCTTCATGGTCATTGCTACCTTATTTAATCCTAAGCTAGAAAAGCGAAACCGAATGACTATCTTGTTAGGCTTGGCTTTTATTTTCTTCTTCGTGCTCATGATGTCCCTGGGAGCAAAGAAAAAGACCCCCTATGCTTTTCCTGCCTTACAATTTGTTCCACTTTTGGCAGGGATAGGCATCGTTTATTTCTTCCGCTGGTTAACGAAAGGTAGAACTGCCTTGCTAAATCTTTTATTAGCGTTGGTCGTAATCATTCAAGCGGTTATATCTTTAGGACGCCATCCCTATTATGGCACACATTACAATTATCTGTTGGGCGGTCCAAAGACTATACTGACAAACAATATTGTCGCCGGACAGGAAAAGGGTGAAGGGCTTGAAATTGCGGCCGATTACTTAAACAATCTGCCAGATTCGCAACTGTTGGTTGTGGGCACCCATAGCCCGGTATCTTTTACCCAATACTTTTGGGGCAAAACGGTCCCATTAACCGATGATAAGGTCGACTACATGGTCTTCACCAGAAATTGGATGCTCCG
>JAHEJP010000155.1 GCA_024638855.1 Chloroflexota bacterium | reverse complement strand
GGGTGTCAGGAAAGGTAGACCCAATAGTATATCTAGAACACTGACACCTGAAACCTTTTTATCGAGGACTTCGGATCTTTAATGGATTCTTTGTCCTTAATCCTGAACCTATGAACGGTTATAAAAAGCGATCATGAAAATATTTGTTTGCGTCAAACACGTACCGGACTCAGCGGCTAAAATTACCATCCAGGGCAAAGACCAGTTCGATGAATCGATTACCTTTATCCTGAATCCCTATGATGAACATGCGGTGGAGGAGGCTGCCCGCCTTAAAAAGCAGATTGGAGATTGCGAGGTGATCGCCGTCAGCGTGGGAAAGAAAGACGCTGAAAACACCCTGCGCTCCGCTCTGGCCATGGGGGCGGATCGTGCGATTTTAATCCAAACCGATGACCGACCGGACAGTATCGTGACAGCCCGAGCCTTAAAAGCCGCCATTGAACAGGATGGTGGTCCGGATCTCATCTTTACCGGAAAAGAATCCATCGACAGCGAAGGACTTCAAACCATGTACCGGCTTGCGGCCGGACTGGAGATGCCGGTTGCATCCAACGTGGTGGCGTTTTCATTGGAACAGGACCGCGTTTTGGTGGAATGTGAGATGGAAGCAGGCGCAACAGGCGTTATAGAAATGCCGCTTCCTTGCGTTGTCGGCACCGGTAAAGGGTTGAACAAGCCGAGCTATCCGACCTTGCCGGCCATCATGAAAGCCAGGAAAAAAGAAGTGAAGATGATTGATTTGGAAAGCCTGGCCATTGAACAACCGGTCAGCAGGATGGAGATACTCGAGTTAAAACCGGCCGTTGAAGCGCGTGAGGCCAAAGAGCTGAAGGGGCCGCCGCAGGAGGCGGTCGTGGAGCTCATTCGGATCCTGCGTGAGGAAGCCAAGGTACTGGCTTGAGCGGATACTGGATGCTGGATTCTCGATACTGGATTTACCAGGTATTCTTTCCATTTGAGCAGCAATCAGTATTCGGTGATCAGTTACCAGTAACCAGTATCAAGTATCCAGCATCATAGTCGATTACTGGCCAGCGTTTATATAAACAATATGGACCAAGTGTAACCGAAATAACGAGCTTTGAAACCATGCGAAAGATCGGAATTTTGCTTGAGACCAAAGATGGTGTCTTAAAAAAGACGAACTTCGGTGTTATCACCGCCGCGCGTGGTGCTGATCACGAGCTATATGGCCTTTTGGTCGGTGGCAGCGGGGCCGATTACAAAACGGCACTCGAAGCATATGGGATCCATAAACTTGTCGAAATCACTGCCAAAGAAGGCGCGCTCGATTGGAATCCGGTTTCCTGGTCCGGAGCGGTTATCGATGCCATGGACCATTTTGGTGTGAATACGCTTTTAGGACTCACCAGCGCCCAGGGAAAGGAATTATTGCCCCGAATTGCAGCGGCCCTTGATGCGCCCCTGGTGATGGATTGTATCGATATCAATCTATCTGAGCACACCGTGAAAAAATCCCAGTTTTCGGGCAAAACCGTCGCAACCATAGAAGTCAAGGGACCGTGCTATATTTATGGCGTCCGGCCCAATGTTTTCGAGGCCAAACCTTCACCCGGCCAAGCAGAGGTGATTGTGTTTCAAACAGATTTTGAAAGTGACGGCCTGGTTGTTAAAGAGGTCCGGCAGGATGCCTCCCGAGGTATCGATTTGACCGAGGCCGATATCATCATCTCCGGCGGACGGGGCATGAAAAATTCAGACAACTTTGCCATTCTTTCCGAATGTGCCGAGCTTATCGGCGCGGCCGTCGGTGCGTCCAGGGTTGCCGTGGATGCCGGTTGGGTGCCGCATTCCATGCAGGTGGGTCAAACCGGTGCGACTGTCAGTCCCAAGGTCTATATCGCCTGTGGTATTTCCGGATCCGTGCAGCATTTCGCCGGTATGAAGACGTCAGGTCTAATCGTTGCTATCAATACGGACTCGGAAGCGAACATGGTTAAAAATTGTGATTACTACATTGTTGCCGATCTGTTTGAAACTATCCAGCTTCTGACCAAGCAGTTGGCAGTGATCGTTAATAAGGATCAATGATCTAAAGTGATCGGTTTCAGGTTCAGGGCTCAAAGGTTATACGATTCTAATTTCTTTAACTTTGATATGGCCGCAAAAAGGCACAAAAAGCACAAAAAGCACAAAAATAAAATTTCAAGACTTGTGATTTCAATGGGTTGCAATGAATAAAAATCGAAATTCGGACTATTTACGAGTTCATCGACTTTAAACTCCACTGTTTGGATTGGCCTCTTTCACCCATTGGGTGAAACATGGAATTTGGCCTGGCCGACGCCTAATGCTATTGTTAGAGATCAGTTAAGACACTTTAACCGGGAACCATGAACAAGGTTGAGTGTTGGTGCCGCTTAACTGATGCCTCAATATGTTGGGTTGTAGCTAAAACCGATACACTATTCACCATTTCCGATTCTCTCACTTTGAAAAACCAAATTCATATCAATTTCTGTTCGATTTTAAGACATTAGGGCTCCGAACCCAATCGGGTTTCTCCGTTGGCATTATTATAGTCCGACCAATGCACCCGCCCCCAAGACAGATGTTCCAGGTCGCTCAAGAGGTCGTCTTTGACCTCGAACCATCCCCCCGCGGCCGTGTAGGTACCCAGACCGATGGCCAGCTCAGCGCGGTCGTCGCCGTCAACATCGACGGCACTTGGATAGTTGGTGCCATTGGCCGCGTTGTAGTCCGACCAGGACACCCTCGTCCAGTCCATGTGGGCAAAGCCGGCCGTGGCGTCATCTCTGATCTCCATCCATCCTCCCGCGGCCGTGTAGGTACCCAGACCGACGGCCAGCTCATCGCGGCCGTCCCCGTCAAAGTCACCACAGGCCGGATAGGTGACACCATTGGCCTCATTGTAGTCTGCCCAAGGCACGCGCAGCCAATCCATGTGGGCGTAATTATTCATGCCGTCATCTCTAATCTCCATCCATCCTCCCGCGGCCGTGTAGGTACCCAGACCGATGGCCAGCTCATCGCGGCCGTCCCCGTCAAAGTCACCACAAGCCGGATAGGTGGTACCATTGGCGTCGTTGTAGTTTGTCCAAGGGACGCGTAGCCAATACATGTGGGCATAACCATTCATGCCGTCATCTCTAATCTCCACCCAACCCCCTGCGGCGGGGTAGATACCCAGGCCGATGGCCAGCTCATCGCGACCGTCCCCGTCAAAGTCACCACAGGCCGGATAGGTGGCACCGTTGGCGTCGTTGTAGTTTGGCCAGGGAACTCGAATCCAATCCAAATGGGCATAGTTCGTCTGGCGGTCATCTCTTATCTCCACGTAGCCCCCATCGGCCGGATAGGAGTCCAAGCCGACCACAACCTCGTTTTCGGGGTCGTTGTCGAGGTTGCACAAGCTCGGATGCGTCCCACCGGCCGCAGCGTTATAGGCAGGCCATGGTACCTGCATCCAGGTGATGTTGGCGTGATGGTCCGGATCGACACTCACCACCTCAATTTGGCCCTGTCCACCTTGGCTGAGCCCCAGGACAAAGACCGGTGGATCCGATGGGACCACACTGGGTCGCCAGTTGGCTGCAATTTGGCGAGTCTGATTGAGCGTGAGCCTGTTGTCCGCGGCATCCGGGTCCGTATGCAAGATTCCTGTGGGCTGGTCCTGGTAAAAAACGTCGGGGTTTGACCAATAATTCACTGGTGGACAGAAACCAGGGCACTCGTATGCCATGATGGTACGAAACGCCCTATCCGGGGCCTGATAGCCAAAAGAGTAGGGAAACGCGTTCTCCTGTCCGTGGTCCCGATCGTGGGTCGCGCCTTGATTGTGCCCCAGTTCATGGGCCAAGGTGTAGGTACCCGTAAGGCAAAGGCGTGAGACCACGCTGAAGGCGTAGGCTTCGAACGCCGCAGATGGAGCGCGCATCTGGTAGGCAACACCGCAGTGTGTATTTCTGTTGATTACCAGGTTCACCATATCGGCTCCGTAGGTGTCTCGCAGCACATGAACCTCATCCATCAGTCCGTCGGCAGGATCGCGTAAGGCCTTCAGGGCGTTGTCAAAGGGGCTTGTTGGCGATTCGGAGTAATCGACTTCCTCGGTGTGCACCAGGCGCAGACGCTGAAGCACTCCGCTGTTAGCGTAGCCTACATTGGTTTCGGCTACCGCCATCTCTATCAAGGACTGCATCGCCACCGTGCCGCCGGCATACTGTCGCGCGGCAGGTGTGTAGACCACCATCATATCGAGCAACAAGTTGTCATCGTTCTCCGGTGTCTCTCCGGGGGGTAAAAAAATGAAGGACTTTGGACTGGCCTCAGGAAGGTCATCCACAGGGAGGGGCTCCCTTTCAGACGGAAACGACGCTTGATCGATAGCATAAATCACATGAACGCCATCCCCCACATACCGCACCTGATAAAAGGCTGTCCCCGGTCCTCGAATATTCGCACTAATGACCTTTCCGCTGATGACCAAGGTTACATCGCTGGGCGTCATCCTTTGGATATGACCATACCAGATGATACTGAGACCGTTTTGTGACAGCTCGCCCCGGTCGAGGACAACATTGAATGCAGCGTGGTCGAACAGATTAAACAGGATGGTCCTGCGCTTGGATGATATCGTTACGGTCCCGGGTCTGGGCAGCAGTGAGAGGTCGATGGTGACATACCTCATCTGAAGCACCGTTGAGTCCAGGTGCGTGAGGCTCCGTATGCCCGTCGGATCGGCCTCGCTAAAGAGGCGTAAAGCCTCGTTAGAAGCGATCTGTGCAAAGAGCCTCGGCGTAACGAAAGCCGTAACGACAATGAAAAGGATCGCCGCGCGAAAATACCATGTTTGAAAAACCATATGATTGCCTCCTTGCTGAAATGCACCGATTCCGTGTCAACAGGTAATTGAGGGACGAAAAATCTCATTGATCGGCCAACTTCTGATGCGCCGAATCCTGGGTATGGGGTGGGACCAGATTGGCTTTGCGAAAGTGAGTCTCGGTAAGTGCGCCGCCATGGATCCGGCAATCAGCACGCCGAGGCGGTGTTCAACGTTTCTCAGAAAACGGCAAAAAACGTGCCAAGGCTTTCAGAATCCGTCTCAAGCAGCAAGGCTGCAATCTTTTATTTGGGGCAGTCGGAGTCTACATTGACGTCACCCTGGCTTAAGCAGCAGGATGTTTGAAGGCAAAGGCAATCAGCACTGGATGGCGCAGATCAACTTTGGACCGTGGGAATCGTCAAGTAAATGACTGCCAACGTCAATTCTATGTCGTAAAAATTCGGTTAGGTCATAGGGGGGATAATTCCGGGAGTAGATGAGGTTCGGCACACCGGTAGGAATGGTTTATAGGAATACGGGCAGTCGATGGAGCGAGGAACCGCAACATTGACCAGGCACGCAGTCATCCGGTGGAGGCCAGGCTGCGATGCCGGCCCAAAAGCAGGTTTTGCGGGTTATGGCTCCGTCTCAGTGCGCTTCGGCAGGCGGGGTGCGCTTGCTTACGCCGCGCCCGATCATCGCGGTGGTTGGTGGAGGTTCATCTGTCCGGCTTCTACCCAAGGCGGCCCGGCATTATCCGGATAGGTATAACCGCCAGGTAGAGCGGGGCCGTTCCATATCTCCTCCCCATTCGCGATGGACTTAAACCTGGGGGATCGAGCCGCCTCCCGGGCTCCGAGGAATTCGAGAGGTGGCCCCACATTTTTTTTACGGCCGGCAACAAGCGGCATATGACGCGCCGATGCCCTATCGCTCCGCGCCTGGCCGAGTATTGCCATTGGTGTTGTTATAGACAGACCAATGTAGCCGCCCCCACGAAAGGTGGCCAAATGCGGTATTCTGGTCGTCCTTGACCTCGAACCAGCCACCTGCGGCCGGGTAGGTGCCCAGGCCGATGACGAGCTCAGCAAGGCCGTCTCCGTCTAAATCGCCGGCGGCCGGATAGGTAGCGCCATTGGCAGCGTTGTAGGCTGACCAGGCGACCTGCAACCAATCTAAATGGCTGAAGTCGTGATCAATAATCTCCACCCAGCCACCTGCGCCGCTGCCCAAACCGATGGCAATCTCATCGCGGCCATCCCCGTCGAAGTCACCACAGGTCGGGTAGGAGGTGCCATTGGCGGCGTTGTAGACTTTCCAGGAAACTTGAGTCCAGTTTAAATGGGCATAGTCATTATTGCCGTCGTCTTTAATCTCCATCCAGCCACCTGCGCCGTTGCCCAAGCCGATGGCGATCTCATCGCGGCCATCCCCGTCAAGGTCACCACAGGCCGGATAGGTGGCACCGTTGGCGGCGTTGTAGGCCGACCAGGGGACTTGCAACCAATCTAAATGGGTAAGATCGTCATCTACAATCTCCACCCAGCCACCTGCGCCGCTGCCCAAACCGATGGCGATCTCATCGCGGTCGTCTCCGTCAAAATTGCCACAGGCCGGATAGGTGGCGCCATTGGCGGCGTTGTAGACTTTCCAAGGGACTCGATACCAGCCCAAATGGGCGTAGTTGGTAGTGCGATCATCTTTAATTTCCAGCCAACCACCCTGGGCCGGGTAGGCGTCCAGGCCGACGACAAGCTCGTCTTCAGCATCGTCATCCAGGTTACACAATGCGGGGTGTGTTCCACCGACCACGTTGTTATAATCTGGCCAGGAAACCTGCAACCAGGCTAGGTTTGCATGGGGTGAATCCTTGTCGACGACCTCCATCCAGCCCTTCCCCTGCGGGCCTTCCAGTCCCAGCACAATTCTTTCGGTAGCCGGTTTCTCCCCGGGATCAAGGGAGCAAGTTTCAATATGTTCCACCAGCACATTGCCGGTGCTACTCCCCTTGCTGACACCTTCAAAGCGCAGGTTTACGGTTTGGCCGGCATAAGCCGAGATGTCGACTTCCTGCCTCACCCAATTCGGAAAGGTATTGCTGGCTGTGATCATATCCCGGCTAAAGACGGGTATGCCGTCGATAGAAACGATAAATTGGTCGTTGTCGGGTGGATCATCGGCATCTACCCGATAAAAAACCGTCTTAAATTTAAGCAAGGTGGCGTCGGTCGGGATACTGATGCGCTGCTCGACATAGCCCGTATTGGGGCTACCGCAATAACCGCCTGCCCAAAACGCGTAAGTACCGTCATCGGCGGGAATTCCCCATGGCCCGCCGGGGTCCATAATCGACTCACAGCCGGTATCGATCCACTCGGTCCAGGCACTGGCCGGCGGCGGGCCGCTTTCGAAGCTACCATCGTTGACCAGCGCGCAGTCTGAGGACACTGAGTCTGAGCACACCTTGACCAAGTCAAAGATGATCTGAGCACCGTCGTTGCCAACATAGCGGAAACCGATGCGCACAGGAGTTCCGGCAGGTGGCGAAATCGAGAAGGTGCTCTTTGCGTAAATGAAATCTGCTGGCCAGTCGTCGTCTGCCTTACCGAGGTAGACATCATCGCCGTCATTTACGCCCGAACCATTAATTAGCCACACCTCCAGGTCGCAGTTGTCGAAGGTGTCGCGGCACCAGTAGAGGCTCCCCATAGACCAGAAATTCACTTCCGTGGGGTCCGTTACATAGCGGGTGACCAGCCACTCATCCTGGTTGACTAAAGTGGGATCATAAAGGCATTCAGCGGCATACGCGCCCTCGTAGGGAATAGAATTATTGATCTGCCAGGTTTCGGTGGTGTTGTTCTGGACGTGTGTCCATTCTGTGGGCGGGATGACACCACCCTCAAAGTCTCCACCGGTGACCGTCGGGCAATCGTCAGGAGAGGTCCCCACTCCCACGGCATCCCAGACCGCTTCCACGGTTGCCGTGGGATAGCCAAGGTCGGCTGCCGCACTGATCCAAGCGTTTCGAGCATCGCTATACTGATCGTTTGAGTTGTGATATACTGAGTTGGCGCGCCAGGCCACCTCCGTGGCAGCCGATATGCCAATCCCGGTAATGGGGTCGTAGGCATGGCCGTCATTTACGCATGAACCTAAACATCCTTCGGCCAGCAGGTAGTAGGCATAGTTGGCAACTCCGCTGTTGGTGTGAACCCCCCCATTGTCAGCGCTGCCAAAATACCAGTGGGTGCCGTGGTAGTAGGATGGCTGTTGATAGCGCTGCGGATCTCGCATATCTCTCAAGGCCACATCTATCAGCCAGGTGTCCTCTCCCACCAGCCAGTCGTCGTGGCCGGGGGTCGCATTCGGGTAACTGCCCGTTCCATCCGGCTGAACCCAAAACTCAACCGCCGCACCGATCATATCCGAATAGGCTTCGTTAAGGGCGCCGGGCTCGTTGGCGTAAACAAGGTCAGACGTGTACTGAGTCAGCGCGTGTCCATATTCGTGCGCAGCAATATCGAGCACGCAAAATTCATTGGCAAAGATGCCGTCTCCATCGCAGAAATGCCAATCCATGCCATCCCACCAAGCATTGATAGGACAATAGTCGTCGGTCTCATGGACATTAGCCCGGCCAAACGCGCCGGCATCATCGAAGCTGTTCCTTCCCAATACGGCGCTTACATAGTCCTGAATATCTTTCATGTTTTTACCACAGGAAATCGCATGGCGATCGGCGGTTTCCCAGTTACCGGATCCTTGCTGCTCCCAGTCGCCAACTACCCTGTCGTAAATCCCCCATAAGTCGTTAAAATTGTATAGAAAATAATTTCCACTGCCCGTGGATTCCCAAAAACCGGTTATGGATACTGAATCTTCATCCTCGCCGGAAAGGGGATTGCCGGACACCGTTTGATGGCTGCCCAATGATTCATTGGGTGCGGCAGGCTGAATATTGTTGTAACGAAAAATGACCTCGCCGCTGTGGGCATCCACGTAGTACTGCCACTGCCCCAGTTCTTCACCCTCATAAGAGATCACATAATGATAGGCCAAATGGCCGCCATAGATCACCAGGGCCGGTTGTTTGGCGACGTGTAGGCCTTCTTTGCCCTGATGCTCATCTAGGCCGAATTCCAGTGCGGCCTCAGCATCCAATGAGGGCGTCACCGAAACATTGATTTGCGGCAGGTACTGGCCGTTTATCTGATAAACGAGATTCCCATTTTTGATGTGGACGATAATCTCCCCACCGACAACGGACAACCCCTGATAGTACTGGGCCAGACGAACATGTTTGTAACCCAGCTTGTCGGTCTGAATTCTTTTTACTCTGGTCTCAAATGTCGTGCTCAACACCCTCTGGGGGGCACCGGGCCCATCGACCGAAAGACTTTGATCCCCGCTGACGGCTCCGGTCATTAACAATTTGTCGACGAGGCGCTTGGCAGCCCCGCCCGCATCTCCCTCAATGAACGCTTCGCCCCTAAGGGGCTGATTGAGATTTCGCATAAGGATGGATTTAAGGCTGGGAATTCGATCTGTTCTGCTTACTTGCTTCTGAGGCAATATTGTTGACTCCTTGATATGGGTGGAATCCTCATCCGGGGCCCTGAAGGCGTGCAACTGATCGGGTATACCCATCATCAAGGCCAGGATAAAGGCTCCGGTAACTCCTGCCAGCGTGATCTTGATCTTGTTGTTTCGCATACGCTTGCCCCCCTTTTCTAGTTTTTAAATTGTTTGAGTTTCTAATTTAAATGGGCCTTTATTATCTTTTTTAGTTCCCTCAATTTTTTGGATAGTGGACAATTATAGTCCAAATTCTCTAAAAAAGGTCGCGTATCTTTCTCGGTACTCGTTCATTATAGTCTAACTCTTCAATTCTTTTGACCAAGTCAGAGTTATTATATCTGTAAAAGTCGTATCCCCTTAATATTGCGCCCGCTTCATCTTTGGTAACCTCATTTGCAAGCAGGTTTCTTATAATGCTCGGCTTGGTAATATTATTCATTCGAATTATACCGAAAAGCTAAATTGCAGATTGGATGCCACAACTATAGGAGTAAAAAGGATCTGCGTGCATATTGTTTTAATATGCTTAAATTAAATGAAAATCTTTTTTTTACAAAGAAGCTGAACTCCTGAAAATGAACATGAAATAAGTTTAAAACTGTAAAGTTAATTGATACTTAAAATAATTAGGTGTCTATTTGGCTTGCATAAAGGAGGTGTATAAAATGAGCAGTTCGCGGGATTGAACGCCGGGCAATTTTTAGAGAGGATTTATGAGATTAAAAGCCAGGGATACAATATCGAAAAGGTGGAAAATTGGGTCATGGAGATATTTGGCCTTGAGAGGGATGTGATCTATTCCAAAGGGCGTCGTAAGATACAAGTAGCAGCAAGAAGTCTGCTGTGTTATTGGGCCGTTCGCGAGCTGGGCCTAACGGCCACCGAATTAGCCAAGCGTCTTGGTGTGACCCAACCCGCGGTGAGTTATGCTGTCAGCCGCGGCAAGCGAATTGCCAAAGAGAGAAATTGCCGTTTAGTCTTATAATTTATATAGTTATGTCTCTTTTTGCTCCAATACCTCAATAGATACGTCCTGCATCACATCAACCAAATATAACGGCAAGGACAACAATTTGTAGTTAACCGTTTGAACGTCTTGTTTTTGCCTGGCCCGGTAGCTTAGATCCTGAACGCTTGGCGGATTTAAGTCAAAGCGGCAGGTTAATGTGGTTTTTTTATCTATGGCGAACTGCTGCAAGGATTTTATGGTACCGCTTTTTCCTGCTTTGACTTCGATGGGAACAATTGTTTTACCCGCAGATGTGACAAAATCAACCTCGGCATTGCCGGTTTTACCCTCTCTTAACCAATAGAAAAGGTCGGGAGGTTCGAGTCCCTCGAATCGATAAGCCAGATGTTGCGCAATAAACTGTTCAGCCAGAACTCCTTCGTTTAACAGCGTGCGCTCGTTTAACGCTGATATATGTGACCACTCCAATCCATTGAGATAATTTAGTAAGCCAATGTCCAGAAAATAAAGTTTGTAAATTTTCTCGTTGATTCCGGATTTTATGGGTATGCCGGAGCAACTGCTGTGGTAGGTGGGAAGAAGCAAGCGCGCCTTGGTCAATAATTCAATGGCCTGTTTGAGATCCTTGGCCCTATCTTCCCGTGAAATATTGGCATATTTAACTTTTTCCCCAACCGTTCTCGTAATCCCATTGAATACGGTGTGTATTCGACTCAGGGTTGGTTCGCGGCTGTATTTTGCGAAATCGTCTTGATAGGTTTGAATAATGGAGCGATGAACGTCTCGGGTGTTTAACAAACTGCTACTTTCGCAGAAAGCGAGGATGCTTTCGGGCATGCCTCCGATATATAGGTATTGCCGCTGCCTTTGCAGCAGTTTT
>JAHEJP010000006.1 GCA_024638855.1 Chloroflexota bacterium | reverse complement strand
AGGTAACTCGGGCCAGCCAAAGTCAATTCCGCAACCTGCCAGAATAGCTTCGGAACAAAACGCAAAAAAAGAATGCCTATTTGGACAAGATGCCTTTTAGGGCAAACAGCTATCAACCTAGCATGAATGGAAACCATCCGAAACTATCAAGAATCTAGTTGACATAAATTGAACGCCCCCCATCCAGTACCCCCGTCATAGACACAAAATCCCAGTCTAAAAGCAGCCAGAAATCACTCTGTATATATGATTCAGTTAGACAGGCAAGGCGCTAATTATTGGAGATGTTTTGCCGAAACATTTCAGGAAGTGCCGCTCAGGTTTATCAATTTTATAAAAAACGGAACTTTTTATCGATTTAATTGTTTTATTTATTGTGAGGTTATCATGTTAACGTTAATGTTTATGGGCATCTTAGGTATGACGATATTCGCCTGGCTGGCGTTGTTGATATCGTTGCGGACTGTAGATCCCAACTAGCCCTAGACTGATTGGCAAGGCACAGAACAGATTCTCCCAGGGTCCTCAGGCTTTCCAGGTCTCGGACAATAATCTTTGCCAATTCTCATAGGCGATCTTTTTGAGCGCCGGCTCATCATACCCAGCCGCCCGTAAAGCATTGAGCAACCGAGGCAGGCCGCTTACATCACCCAGATCGTCTGGCATTTTAGCCCCGTCAAAATCTGAACCCAAAGCTACATGGTCTATGCCAGTTTGTTCGACCACATAGTCCAGGTGTTTAACAATTTCTGTCAAGGAAGTATCCGCTTGACCGTCTCCATCGGCCCGTAAAAAACCCTTGTGGAAATTGATGCCCACGACCCCACCGCTGTCGCCAACGGCTTTAAGCTGTTTATCGGTAAGGTTACGCGTTGAGGGGCAGAGTTCATGAACGGCCGAGTGGGTCGCCACAAGAGGTGCGCTGCTTAGATGGGCAACATCCCAAAAACCCTTCTCATTAAGATGGGATAGGTCCAGCATGATGCCCAGCCGGTTGCATTCACTAACCAGTTGCTTACCAGCCTCAGTCAAACCTGGTCCTGTATCCGGCAAATGGGGAAAACCAAAAGGCACGCCGTTAGCGAAGGCATTAGGCCGGCTCCAGGTCAAACCCAGGGAACGCAAACCCATATCATAATAAGTTGCCAGATTGCTTAAGTCTGGTTGAATACATTCGGCCCCTTCAAAGTGCATCACGGCCGCAAGAACACCATCTTCCAAACAAGCCGCCAATTCGCCTGATGTTCGGATAACCTTAAACTGACCAGCACTCTCTTCTTCCAACCGCAAAATTAAATCGATTAGTCCGGCAGTCACCTCTTGGGCATAGAGCATATCGACGGCCGATGGGGATACCAGGTACGGTTGCTCAGGTGGTTCTTTATCGAATTTTGCCGTTTCGTTACTTTTTGGGGCAGGGACGAACATGGCAAAAAAACCACCACCAAGACCTCCATCTCGAGCCCGCGGTAAATCAATGTGCCCATTTTCGCTTCGTTCGAAAAATGATCGGTTCTGACCCCTGTCAGGCATATAAAGATTCAGCAATGTGTCATTATGCCCGTCGAAGACTGGCAGATAATCATGATTAGGCGTCATTTTTTATCCTTTTCTAAAAAATTCACCAACAACTTCTTTTCTCCGTCGTAGGTAAGCTTTTTTATCGCCTTTTTTACAGTTAACCAGGCAAATTTATCAACTTCTTCGTCAGGCTCAAAGGCGCAATCCCCCGCTAAAGACATATGCCAGAATAGTACAACTTTGGGCACGCCGTCGACAACGTAGCTGGTACTGCCGGCGAATGCTTCTGGAACCACCTGGCAATTCGTCTCTTCTATCACTTCCCTAACAGCCGCTTCCAGATAAGTTTCGCCTTTCTCGCGCCAGCCCTTCGGCAGCGCCCAATCGTCATAGCGAGAGCGATGAATGAGAGCCACTTGCCAGCCCTGGTGGGTCTTTCGCCATAACAAACCGCCTGCCGCCTCGATCACGCCACTACCTCGTATCCGTTTCTTTGACATGAATCACCTGCCAATTGGCTCACCGGACTCTTATTACAGTTAATTCACCCTTGATCTCTAGCGAGTTTATCGCAACCCGGCAGCCCGGCAAATCGAGCCCCAGGTGAGAGATGCCGTCTTATACATTGATTGATCAAGATATCCAAGCACTAAGTCCTGAACATTGAAGACAAACGCTCCTGGCAATCATTAGCGAGTTGCCGACCGCTCCTGATCTCGGCTACAATCCGCCCCCATGTTACTGGCAATAGACGTTGGCAATACCAATATCACCTTGGGCCTTTGGGATGGCCAAAACTGGCTCCGTCAATGGCGTTTGCGCACGGTCCACGATCAGACTGTTGACGAATACGGCGTTTACCTGAAAACCTTGCTTCGCGAATGTGAGGTCTCGAATTCTATCGACTCGGCGATCTTATCGAGCGTTGTTCCACCTTTAACTAAGACCTTCCTGGCCGTCTGCGCCGACTATCTGGGCCAGCAGGCATTACTGGTTAACCATGAAACGCCGACCGGCATAACCATCCAGACTGAGAACCCAGCGGAAGTCGGTGCTGATCGGATTGTAAATGCCGCCGCTGCATATCATCTGTTCCCAGGTCCAAGCATCATCATCGACATGGGAACGGCAACTACTTTTGACGCGATATCTGCTCAAGGCGAGTTGCTCGGTGTTGCCATCGCGCCAGGGCTAGGATTATCGGCCGATGCCCTATCCAACCGGGCGGCGCAACTTGGCCGCGTTGCGCTGGAAGGACCACCCCGGGCCATCGGCCGCAACACGATCCAGGCGATGCAGTCAGGCCTGATCTTTGGATATGTCTCGCTGATTGAAGGCATGGTCGGCCGGTTTAAGAGCGAGATGAATGTTCCTGATACCCAGGTTATCGGTACCGGCGGTCTCATCACTGCCATCACCCCCCACATGACACTAATCGATCACGTGGAGCCCTGGTTGACACTGACCGGTCTGCAAATTATCTACCAATTAAATCGACAGGACGGCTAACAGGAACGTGGTCAAAAAGAGTGCAAGTGGGATTTTGTTCCCGCTTTTCTTCATTTGCCTTGGTATGGGGCTAGCAATCGCTTGCCGACCGGTAACCGTGGATTCACCCCGGCTGGCAACCCAGACGGCACAAATCTTAGCCACACCAACCGAGAAATTGACGCCTTTCTTGAGCGAGGCTCCAACCGCCACGCCCTCAAACATTACCCGAGAAGCCAGAAATGGTGAGGATTCAAGCAACAACAATCGAATCACCCTTTGGGTCAATGAAACGTCGGCCGAACATAGAGCGATCTTAGCTGAGATGGCGGCTGATTTCAGTTCCCAGACTGGCCATCAGGTCGAGGTCGTCTTGGTCAATTCCGAGTTGATGCCCGATTTAGTGGCAACGGCCGTACTTTCCAACACCTTGCCAGATCTGATCCTGCACCAGGTAGAGTTTAGCCTGGGCTGGGCACAATCAGGTATCCTGGATCCCGAGGCAACCAGCATTGCCTTGGCTGAACTCGGGCGAGAAACCTTTGACCCGGCACTATTAAGCGCCCTGGCTGTCGATCAAGACGGTATTCAAGTTGCCGCCATTCCCAGCGATGGCTGGCAACACTTAATCGTCTATCGTTCTGATTGGTTCGAAGAACTTGATCTCGATCCACCCGAAAACTATGAGAAGCTACAGCTTGCGGCCGAGGCAATCTACGACCCAGAAAATAATATCACTGGGCTAGTAGTGCCCACCGATGCCGCCCTGGTCACGACGCAACGAGTCTTTGAGCATCTGGCGCTTGCTAATGGTTGCCAGCTCGTCGATGGTGCTGGCAAAATCACTCTGCTGCACCCGGCCTGCTTGGAGGCATTGGAATATTACCGAGTATTGGTGAACAACTATAGTCCTATCGGTTTCCAGACTGATACCAGTGCCGTAAACGCCTACCTTGCCGGCCGCACAGGGATGATAGTCGCCTCACCGGAAATATTGCCGATATTGGCTGGGCTGGACGATCAATTGAAAGCCAGCTGTCCCCAATGTACGGCAACAGATTATCTGGCAAAGAACAGCGGCATCATTACAAGATTTGATGGCAGTGGCGAATTTGCCAGACAGGCCAATCATCCGGGCCTCTCGGCATTGTCCATCACCAGCGCGGCTGATAGTGAATTGGTTCGTGATTTTATTGACTATTGGTTTAACGATGGATATGAACTCTGGTTGAGCGTTAATCCGGAACGGAAGGTTCCACTGCGGCTAGGTACACCCGGCGAGTCCGATAAATTCCTGAATACTTGGGCCAACTTTCCATTGCGCCCTGGCGGCCCTACCTTGGCCGAAGCTTACGATTCCGCTGTGGCCGAACAACTGGTTAGTGATTTGACTTTGTCCAATCGCTGGGGTTTTCCCCAAAATCAAGGTGACTTAGTTAGCCACTTGTACGAAGATCTGACGTTATCACCGCTCTTGCAGGAAATGTTGAGCGGTTATTTCACCAGCAGCCAAACCATCATTGAAATGTATACGGGCGTCATCGACCTCATACCCGGCTACCCATTTCCCATCGAAATAGCCCCTAGCCCAACGCCAGAATAACACCAGGAAAGGTCTATTACGCGGCCGTCAACCTCTTTTCCAATGATAGATCGAGTTTGATCTTCGTGAATACAGGTTCAACACGCTGGCGCAAATATGGTCATTAACCTTTTAGCCTGTACATGAATTCTCCAGCTTTCTGAACAATGGGAATGCCCTCACCCTCGCGGTTTTGCTACCGGTTGATATCTAGAGCTGCTCGATCCAAGACACCGATATTGAGGCGTGCGCAAAGTGCCGGGTCTATCTGGCTCGTCAAACTGGCTAACTTCATAAATCCGCTGGCTCGCCGTCCACAGCTCGGCATGTAGGGCGGCAAACAAGCAATCATGCGCCGGAATGGATCCTCATTACCGAACCTATGCCTAATTGCCACCCAAGGTAGAGGATTATGTCAATCAAATCGGCTAATCAACCTTCCTCACGACATCGCCTAATTGCACGGATCCTGGTTGAACGACGCGAGCAAATAAACCACGCCGGCGTAACTGACGACCTTCAGCTGAATTGACAAAACGAATGGCATCGTGGCCAAATCTTTCGGTGAATTTGGCGCATCCAGTATGAGCCAATTCAGTTATCTCTAAGAGTGCCGTTCCAATGCGTATAATTTGGCCCGACGGCAAGTTTTCGGAGCTTACATCAAAATCTATGTACAATTGGTCACCAGCCAGGGGCCAGAGAGTTCGGTCGCCAGTCAATAGATGAATGATCCGGCTATTCATGATCGCGATCTGCGCCTCTGGATCGGCGCTGCCGTCATCGCTTAGCTTGCTTCCTCTTTCTAGCCAGTTGTCGCCAAGCAAACCTACGTCAGCATCTAGCTCAGCTTTTTCAACGACAAGCCTTTCATCTTCGCCAGGCCGGCTGACAATCATCTCCAATGTACCGTTATCGGCCGGCGATTCACCTGATTCGGCCAAACCTTCCTCTAACTCTGCCAATGTCAAATGTCTACCCATCTTAAACTCCTCAATAACTCATTCATTTATCACTGCGATTGCCTCGATCTCGATAAGGATATCTTAATTTGTCAAAACCCTGACACCTATCCAAGTCGTCGCCGGCGCCTGACGGATAGGAAAATAACTTTCAATACATCACTGATAGGCTGCTCTATTCTAATACGTCCATAACAATGTAAATTCACATTGAAACCACATCGATTGAAAACCCTCCGGCGATTTGCACCTCCGTTTCGATATTCCTAAACTTTTGCCAGGTTTGAGCTCGCAAATTTCCGGGACCGACAATCTTCTGGCGTTCATCCCAAGAAACCTGACCCGACAAATAGACCGTCTTTCCACCAGTGGTGCTTACGACTTACGAAAATCCATACTGGAGGCTAGGAAATAATTGCCTTGGATTAAAGTATTCTTTCACCATCTAGGCCGATTACTACACAACTTTACACAAAAATATTGTCGTTTCGAGTTTCCTTGTATCGGACCTAGTATAGCAGGTGCAAGCGTATTACGAGCCAAAAATCCTTTTTCTTGACGCCACTCAGGTGAAGTGCTATTATGCTCGCATGATGAAAAGCTACTTTGCCTTTTACTTTGGCGGTGGATATTTTTGGCCTCCTGCCAATGGCTGCGCCTGAGTGAAAAGGTAGAGTAACCGGAACATTCCGTAGACCGGACAGATTCACAAGACGCGGCCAAAGAGTCGCGTTTTTTTATTTGTCTTAGCAGAAATTCAAGCAGGCAAAAACATGATGAGTCCAACAGGCAACAGTCACCAAAAAAGCATTCCCCCATTGGCCAAGCCCCTGGTATGTCGCGGTATCCGCGGTGCGACAACGGTAGCAGAAAACTCGGCCGATGCCATCTTGATGGCGACGCGCGAGTTACTATTTCTTATGATCAGGGCCAATGGTGTCAACGTTGAAGACGTCGCCAGTGCCATTTTTACCACAACGCGAGATTTGAACGCCACATATCCGGCTCTGGCCGCACGCCAATTAGGTTGGTATGATGCTGCTCTGCTCTGCGGTCATGAAATGGAAGTGCCCGACAGTATTGATCATTGTATCCGGATCTTAATACACTGGAATACAAGCATCGGTCCCAAAGATATCGTCCATGTTTACCTGCACGGCGCCAAAGAACTTCGTCCCGACCGGACCGATTTACCGCCTATACCATTTGAGGAGGTCGAGGCGGCCATAAACTTCGATTGTGTAGATATTAGCCTCAATGGAGAGGAATAAATGATACGGATATCACCATTTTAACTACAAAGGATTGTAATAACCTGGGTTTTGACTCATTCACGATTTTATTGGATATACTGTCTTTGACTGGTGCTTTTTAAAGTTGGTTTTTGAACTCTTCGCGAAATACGTCATTCCCCCACCTTCGTGAGGGCAGGCTCCGCGCAGTGCCTGCGCTCGCGAAGGCGTAGAGCGCGACTGGATGCCTTCCTACGCAGGTATGACAAAGAAGTGGTGATCGTTTAACTTTCATGTTAACAGTGTGCGAGAATGGCTTAGCAGATTAGTTCCCATCTACTGGGACCAAGACGAGATAGAGTTAATGATGATTGTCGTAATGAAAAGCCAAGCCAAAATGGGAAACGTGTCGGCCGTCATTGCCCGCATTGAAGATGCCGGTTTTAGAGTTCACTTGTCCGAGGGTGATGAAAGAACCATCATCGGCGTCATCGGTGATGGGCGACCCCTAGACCGCGACCAGCTAGAGCGCATGCCTGGTGTTGAACGCTGCGTGCCAATACTGGAACCATTCAAATTGGCCAGCAAAAACTTCAATCCGAGCGGCACCAGCTTTCCTATTGGGGACCACGAGGTTGGAAAAAAAGAAGTTCTAATTATCGCCGGTCCATGTTCAGTCGAGAGTCGTAGCCAGATCATAGAAACAGCCCATGCCGTCAAGGAAGCGGGCGCTCATGTTTTGCGAGGGGGGGCATTCAAACCGCGCACATCCCCCTACTCTTTCCAGGGACTAGGGGAAGAAGGCCTTGAATACTTAGCCGATGCCAGAGAGGAAACCGGTTTACCAATCATCACCGAAGTCATGGAACCGGCCTTGGTACCCCTGGTCTGCCAATACGCCGACGTCTTACAGATTGGCGCTCGCAACATGCAAAATTATGCCCTCCTGCATGCCGTCGGCAAAGCCCAGCATCCGGTCATGCTCAAACGAGGTATGAGTAGCCTCATGAAAGAGTGGCTCATGTGCGCAGAGTATATTCTGAGCCATGGCAATACTCGGGTCATGTTGTGTGAACGGGGCATCCGTACGTTCGAAAGCTATACCCGTAATACTTTCGACATAAATGCCATTCCGGTAATAAAAGAGCTTTCCCACCTGCCTATCATTGCCGATCCAAGCCATGCGACCGGGAAGTGGGAATATGTCGCCGCTGCGGCTAAGGCTAGTATTGCCGCAGGCGCCGATGGGTTGATTATTGAAGTCCACCCACAACCCGACATCGCCCTGTCTGATGGCGTACAATCGTTGAAGCCTAAACGCTTTGCTCAGCTCGTCAGCGAACTCAAGGCGATCGCCGAAGCCGTCGGTCGTGAGCTTCGCGCGCAACCTGGCTAACCCAATTTAACAGGAGTAAAAACGATGTCTCATCTCGAGTTAATACGTATACTCGATTCGCCCGGCCGCGCTCCGGCCGGCCTGGCCTGGGATGGGCGGAATCTTTGGCTCAATGATTATCAGGACGGCTCGTTATACCGGCTCGATGCAGATAGCGGCAAATCCCTAAACTCGCTACTCTGTGCCGGAGTCATCAGCGGTCTAACTTGGGATGGAAAATCGCTCTGGCAAACGCGCCTCGATGAAAGCTGGCTGCAACGCATGAACCCGGTTAGTCTCGATATCGATCAAACAATTTCGGTTGAGCCTTTTGAACGCCTCTCAGACGCAGCCTGGGATGGTCACAGATTACGAGTCATTTCCCAGAGTACAGGACAATTACTGGCCCTAAATCCTGATGACGGTCAGATCGAAGATTCCTTGGTCATCCCACAAGCGGCCACGGCCGTGACCTTTCATGAAGAATCCATATGGCTGGCTTACCCTCACCAGATGGAGTTCCGGTCGGAAACAGGCGGCTTCGAATGGCTAGGTGAAGAACAACACTTCTATCTTCTTCAACTCGATCCAACCGGTGGCGCCGAGCTGGCCCGCTACGAGCTCGATTTTTTGCCTATGGGGCTTACCTGGAAAGAACAGAGTCTATGGCTCTCGCAACCGGCCGCCGCTTTGCTTCATGAATTCATTATAGCCTAATCGTCTGTTTGTCCTGTCTATGACATCCAAGTTATAATCGAGTTTCGTTTCAAACAACACCGGAGCACAGGAATGTCGAGAGCAGTATTTCCATTCACATCAATCGTCGGCCAGGAACGCATGAAGCGGGCCCTCATCTTAAATGCCGTTAGCCCTCAAATCGGAGGGGTACTAATACGTGGCGAGCGAGGCACTGCCAAATCCACGGCCGCCCGCGGCTTGGCCGCTTTGCTACCCGATATCGAAGTCATAGGTGACTGCCATTTTTCATGCAACCCCTACCGGCCCAATGAGTGGTGCGATGAATGCCGGATACGCCATGCTGACGGACAAATGGGCACACTGGTGCGCAAGACTTCATTCATTGATCTGCCTGTGAGCGCGACCGAGGACCGGGTTGTCGGCACATTAGACATCGAGTTGGCTATCCAAAAAGGCGAAAAACATTTTGAGCCGGGCGTTTTGGCCTCGGCCAATCGTGGCCTACTTTACGTGGATGAAGTCAACTTGTTAGACGATCATGTCGTCGATCTGCTTTTGGATTCAGCTGCCATGGGCGTTAATGTCGTTGAACGAGAAGGCATCAGCTTCAGCCACCCGGCCAAATTCATTTTGGTAGGCACAATGAATCCAGAAGAGGGTGATATTCGTCCTCAACTCCTGGACCGCTTTGCATTCTCAGTCCATATCAGCGGCCTTTTGGATACTGAAAAACGTATGCAAATCATGGAGCGGCGCATCAATTTCGAGAGTGATCCGGCAGCTTTTCGGAGCCGTTGGCAAGAACAGGAAGATGCTCTATCTAACCAAATCGCACTCGCCCGCGAGAAAGTCAACCAGGTGCGTTATTCTCGTCGCGACTTGGCTTCCATCGCTGGCCTGACCGCCTCCATGAAAGTAGATGGCCATAGAGCCGATCTCGTCATTCTTCGCGGAGCCCAAGCCCATGCCGCATTTATGGGGCGCGAAGATATCGCCGACCAGGATATCGTCCTGGCTGCTGAATTAGCGCTGCCCCATCGCATTAAATCTCGCCCATTTCAGGAAATGGCTATCTCCGCCTATGAGTTGGAAGATCAACTCGAACAGGTTCAATCTGAGTGGGGTGCAGGTGATGTAAGTGAGGAATCTGAACCGCTTGACGAGCCTTTGGAAGGTAAAAAAAAAGCGTAGATAGTGAAGGCGTCGAGGGTGCTGAAACGACCCAAACGGAAGCTGGCCCCCAATCCGTGCCCCAGTTACCCCAAGATAGCCATTGGTGGGAGGGTGGCCAGCAAGTTGAATCATCCCAGGAGTTCACTACTCGGCGATTGGATACCCAGCTTGACCGTTTGACTCGCCATACACCTGGTCGCCGATCCCGCACCAAAACTGAGCGGAAAAGAGGCCGCTATATTCAGGCCCGAATTCCCCGTAAAGACCGGGTCACCGATCTGGCATTTGACGCCACACTAAGAGCGGCCGCTCCCCACCAACGCCATCGGGACCGTTCCAAAACCGCCTTGGCCCTCAAAAAAAGCGATCTTCGTGAAAAAGTACGTGTTCGCCGTTCGGCTAACCTGGTGCTTTTCGTTGTCGATGCCAGTTGGAGCATGGCGGTCGCCGAACGGATGGAAGCCACCAAGGGCGCCATCATGTCTTTGTTGACAGATGCCTACCAGCGTCGGGATCGAGTCGGCCTGGTCGTCTTCAACAAAAATGAAGCGACTCTGGTTCTTGCCCCTACCAATTCGGTCCAATTGGCCCGGGGCGCCCTGGCCGATATCGCCGTCGGCGGCAAGACGCCCCTGTCCGCCGGATTACTTTTGGCTTATGAAGTTTTTCGCAAAGAAGCCCATCTACATCCGGAAGTCATGCCGCTGATGATCCTGTTGACCGATGGTGCGGGCAATGTGAGCATGAGCGAGTTACCGCCTCAAGAAGAAGCCCACAGGATAGCCAGGCTAATCAAGGACGCGGACATTCGCTCGGTGGTCATTAACATGGAACACGCCGCCTTTGACCAGGGTTTGGCCCAGTTATTGGCCGAAAACCTGGAGGCACCTTGCCACACGTTGGAGGAGCTACACGCGGATAGCCTTTATCACAAAGTTTTGGAAGTACTTTGAAAGTTATTAATTAATGGGGCTTCGCCCAGCACCTAGAGGCGGGGTGGTCCTATGCGGGTCCCGATGGAAAAATTGATTAGCCTCAACAATTAAGACTACCGGCCGAAATGCATTGGCATAATGACATGGGTGAAATGCTCATCCCCAACCGGTTTGATCACCCCGGGATCAGTTGATTTTGTCGTCTCCAGCGATATTTGAGGCGCATCCATCACGGCCAAAACCTGGCTCATATATTTCACATTGAAGGCAATTTCAATCTCATCACCTTCCACACTGGCGTCGATTTGGGCCACATTATCCCCTGTCTCTGAACTTGTCGCCGTTATCGTGGCGTAACCCGCCATCAGCTCGTTACCCGGTTCCACACGGACGCGGGCCGTATGGTTAGCTTCTCGGGCGAATATTTCGGCCATCTTACAAGCCTGGGCGAATTCGGCCGCATTTAGCACTGTGCGTGTACTGTGGCTTTGAGGGATTACCGGTTGGAAATCGGGGAAATTGCCGTCGATTAGTTGGGTTACGAGAACGATATTGTCCAATTCAAAGATGACTTGGTTTCTGCCTTCCGGCATCGTAATGAAAATGTATTCGCTGTCCTCGTCAGCGATCCGGGCTAATTCGGTCAATGCCCTGGCAGGGATCACCGCTTCCATTCCTTCGGCCGAAGGCACGCCCAACTCAACCGATTTGACCGATAACCGGAACCCATCAGTAGCAGCCATGCTCAAGGTTTTACCTTCGATACGCGTCAAGACTCCAGTCAAAGTCGGCCGGGCATCGTCGGTCGCCGCTGCAAAAGCGACTTGAGCGATCATTCGTTTCAGTGTTTCAGTTTCGATGCGATGGCGGTTATTCTCTCCAGCCTCAGGAACCAGGGGAAACTCTTCGTGGTCGATACCCTTGATATTTGCCTCGGTCCGCGCACAGGCCAGATGCAAAGTTTTTGTATCTGAATCCAGAACCATATCAACCTGCCCCTGCGGTAAAGCATTGACCAGATCATTCAAGGTCCGCGCAGGCACGGTAATGGCCCCTTCTTCGGCAACCTTAGCACCAATCCAACAGGTGATCACAACCTCTAAATTAGTGGCCGACAATTTCAAGCGCCCCTCGTCAGTTGCCAGCAATACATTGGCCAATACCGGCAGTGTCGAACGCGTGCTCACCGCCCTGCTCACAATGCCTAAGCCTTTCGCCAAATTCTCTTGCAAACAAGACACCTTCATGACCATTCTCCGGTAGTTTTGTTGTAATAGCCCGCATGATTAACTGAAAATAGTATAACGAATCAGGAAGGTCATGACAAGGGGCACCGCGACTAATCTACCGACCGCCGCGCATCGAAACTAGCGAACAAGGCCTGGTATATAACGATAGCCAGGGCCGCGTGGACGTTGTGAGAACGTCCTTTGCCAAACATAGGTATAAAAACTGCTGAATCACACAAGGCTAACATCGCCTTAGTCAGGCCGTGATCCTCGTGTCCAACGACGAGACACGCCTTGGATGAGAAATGATATTGGTGATACGGAACGGCCCCTTCGACCACTTCCAGGGCCACTAATTGGTATCCTTCCACTTTGAGATTCGTGGCAGCTTTTAAGGGATCAGCCTCATAGCGCCATTTCACATTCTTGCTCTTGCCCCGCCCTACCTTTTGGATGGTAGGATTAGGCGGTCGAGGCGTGATACCACTCAATATCAATTGTGAAACGCCAGCCCCATCACAAAGGCGAAAGATTGAGCCTACATTGTATGGATATTCCACGCTTTGCAACAAAACAGCAATGTCTCGCCCAGGCGAATTTTGCCGCTTGTAGTCGCGCAGAAATCTTTTTAACTCGACGCCGGTCAACTGCTTCATGGATATTGAGATATAGGCATAATCAAAATGCCGGGTTCGAAACAGTGGTTTTGAACCCGGCGTCAGAATGTTGTCATATACCCTGTGCAGCTAGAACAAGAGGTTCTAGTCAAACAGTGATCTCGAATTACACGGTTGACCAGGCTATCACGCCGGAATTAGCTGGCCACCACAATATGACAGAAACGACTTTTATGAACTTTCAGCGCCCATCCAAAATCGTATAGGCAAGCAGCCCTTTTTAGGTCATTTCACCCATTCGGTTGTACTCGTCAATCTCAAAAGCCCGATTGGCCTGTATTTGAATGACAATGCCCAACCCGGCTACTACGAGGAAGAACAAAAGCCACCAGAATGAGTTCTCAATGGCTAGCCCTACCGGGTTATTGAGCAACGAAACTGCCAACGCGCCGTAGAACATGGCCAGCAGGGTATAGATGATTACCCCCGTTCCACCCACTGCAGTAGCTACGATGATGGCGTATTTCTGCAGATTGAAGAAATAAACGACCAAGGCCAAGGCAATACCGACGACAACGGCGATCAGCCAGACCAAAAAGCCTCCATCGAGGCCAATCCAGCCCAATATACCTACTGCAACCCCATAGCCAAGGGAGAAAGAGATGATGCCCACGGCAATGAAGTAGAACAGGTAAGACAGCAGGGCAAAGAGTAGCCCGACGAAAAAGCCGACGACCCATCCCGTTATCGTAGCCAGAAAACCGGCATTGAAAAGGAAATCCATCGTCTGGGCTCCGAGCAAGAAACCGGCAAAGAACCCCCAGATTGGCAACAGAACCATGAACAGCCTGTAACCACCAAAAACAAGCACCAGGCCGAAAAGCAGGGCAATTAACCCTATACACAACACTTCGAACGACATACTATTACCCTCCATTTAAAAACTACATACGTCTACAATGAGTCCAGGCCGGCGACCCAGATTCACATATAGTTTACCTATTCTGGAAAAATATCAAAGGGAAACAATCCAGTTGACTGCTAAGGGGATTACAGCAATCGACGGGGGAATCCATCCTAACCTTGACACTAACGATGTGGCCTATCGCTTTTGCAATGGTCAAGGACTAGGTGGGCAAAGTATTCAGAAGATTCTTGACCGCTTTATGCTGGCGACGAGCTAGCACCAAACGACAGATTATTGTCAAGGCCCCAGGCGCGACTGAGTTGGCATAGGGACTCGAAAGCCGCATCTCTGACGCTTCGCTCTGGATCTGCATAAGCCTGGACTAGGGGAGACATGGAATCCGGATCAGCGATTACCCCCAAGGTCAAAGCTGCTTCTCTGCGAATAGCAGGATCATCGTTCTCCAAGGCATCCATCACTTCCGGCATGGCCTCGTCTCCCACAGGCACCATGCGTCCTTGGGCAACCGCCCAACGAACAAGCCAAGCTTGCTCCCCTGGTCGGGGCGCCTGCCACAGAGAGGTTTCAGATTCACCTTTTTGAATCTTTGTGGCTTCGGCTGCGGCGGTTTGTACGGCCGGTTGTTCGTCTTTGAGCGCTGCTTTCTCTAAAAGCTCAATGGCCCATGGCTCATCAATCATAGCCAGACCAGCCACGGCTGCCTTGCGCACGCTGAATACCTCGTCTTCCATCGCCTCCCGCAAAATTTCATAGGAATTCGACGTAGCCATCAGAGCTAAGCTCTCGGCCGCAGCGCGGGACAAGGTATCATCAGGTTCTAGCAAAGCTTCGATGATCGAACGTTCCGTAGCTAGATTATCCAGCCAGGCTAGGGCATGAACAACCGCCTCCCTAACGACCGGTTCGCCATCGTCAATCAGCCGATCAATGGCCAATATGGCATCCTCTTCACCAACTTTGGCGATGGCAGCCGGCACGATTTGCCTGATTGCCACCTCACCCTGGGCGACCAGTTGGCTCAAAAGCGAACCAACGCCAGTAGCCCGGGTACTTGCCAGGGCAAGTAAGGCCCGTTGGCGCCAGACAATAGGTGTTTTTCGGTCGACGATCATCCTTCCCAAACCGACCAGCACTTGTCGCCGCCAGGGCACCTGTTCGTCAATCTCCATCAACCAACTAGCCAATACGAATAGCTGTTCTTGCAGCATCGTCTCTTTCTGATCCAAAAGCATAGCTGCCAATCCACCCCCTCCAGTCCTGGTGGCGTAAAAATGCAGGGCACCTGCCCAGAAGGGATCTTCCATGCGTTCGGTTAAATCATCATGGGTCGCCAAACGAACCAGATAGCCAGAGGCAAGAAAATCACGCCATACCGGGCTTAGAAATCCCCATCGCCCTTCACCATATGAAACAAACAGCTCGCTCATCTCCATCATTTCTATGAGACGATGAATAGCTCGACGTTCTCCAGCCGTTTCATATTTTTCCAAGACCAGGGTTGCCAGTTTGATCAATTCGTCCTGAGTAAGATATAAAACCCGCTGTGACATCATGGTATAAGCTAAACGGGGCCACAACTCGGCCGAAGCCGGACCTAACCAGGACCCTTCTGGATCGCGAGCAATCCGAAAGAGAAGTTGCCGTAATATCCCCTCAAAAATTGCCAGGCGGTTTTCTGGCGGTGCGACCGGATCGTTTTTATCTGGAAACAGAGCCAATTGCAGTCGCAAGCCGGTATCGATGGTCGGCTGTCCTGGCCTCCAATAGCTGCTGAGATCACACGTTTCCCCATTGCGCGTGGCTGCTTTCCACCTGTCACCGGCCTGCTGTGCCTGGCCCTGACGCCAATCAAGAATAGACGTTACGGCAAAACCAAGTTTCATGAGCGGACCGTTAGCTCGGGAAGAACCGGCCACGATAACTTGGATGTTCGGATAAGCCGACAACAGATTTTTAAGCCAGCCGGTGACAGGTGGTCGGGCTTCGGTTGGCAATTCATCATAACCATCGATAAGCAAGCACAGATGACCAACTTGCGCCTTGTTTAGAATGAGCCGCTTCATGCGATGCTGGCTCAAAACCCGAAACCGGCGACCAAGATTATCTGCAATTGGCTGGACAGGGTCGACCGTATCATCTTTATCACTTTGCTTCGATAACGAGGATTCAAGATCCAAACCGGCCAAATGAACGTAGATCGTCAGTGGATTTACCGATTTCGATCCGTTTCTAGCGTTCTTCTTTGAGCTAAATGCATTTGGAATTTTGTCATTCGAGGTAAGATCCGATGTTCCCGCGGATGATTGATCTGCGAGTATTGCCAGATAAGCTAACAGGGTACTCTTGCCCGTTCCGGCCTCTCCGCTTATGACGACTCGCCGGGCCAGATGATGCAAATGGTGGGCGAATACCGAAGGCGGCGGGGGCACGGCCGTCCCAGAAACCAACTCAGGCCAAAGATGATATAGTTTCCGCGCATTATTCAGGCCTGTCGGTTCAATGTTGCAGCCCAGGGGAACCAATACGCGGGGTTCAACGAACAGCTGGTTGAGACTGGCAAAGGCGCTGCCCAGATGCCGGCTTTTAACATATTGCGCCATCTCAGTACGAAACCGGTTTTCTGCCCGACCCCCAAGCCAATCATTTTGTTTTTGTGTCCAGGCGACGATCCCCTGCCAGCGTTCGCCAACATATGGGGACATTTTTCTATATAGCACAAAGGCAAAGACTATGCCTAAAACAAAGCCAATCAGGATTGAAAACGGATCAGGCCGCCAATTTGGTATGGTCAAGAATGTCATGGCTATTTCCAGTTTTTTGTTTAGCTACGGGTCGCGGTGCGATCATGGTCCAAAAGGGGGAAAATTTCTTTTCGATAGTTAATTCTATTGCCCAGCTTGGACTGTGATCAGCCCCATATCAGTTCCATCATCCGAATAAGCCAGATCAGATTCCGGCTGCTTGCAAACTGTGTCAAGAGAGATTTTTTGACAGACAAAACCTATCGTAGCAAGTGATTATCAATGAACACAATAGTCAAGTTGTACTCAAGTGCCAATTAATATTGGTCTTCTGGTACTTATAGACGCATTGGTTATACTGGATCGCATGTCGCTGCCACCACTGAATCTCTCCACAATCATTGCTGCAGCATCGCCGTTGATCGTCGTCCTATACCTGATGATTGGCCGCAATTGGCGAGGCGCTAAAGCAGGACCGGCAGGCTGGTTAACGGCCGTCGTCGTCTCCGTCCTTGTCTTCGGCGCCGGGCCTAGACTTCTGTTAGTCAGCTTTGGTCGCTCATTATTACTGGCATTTTTCGTACTGTACATTATTTGGATGGCTTTGTTGCTTTATCATGTGGTTAACGATGCCGGCGCCATTAGCGTTATCGGCCGTGAATTACCCGGACTGGCTCATGACCGACCGTCCCAGGCGCTGTTATTAGGTTGGACCTTTGGCTCTTTTTTGCAAGGGGCTTCGGGATTCGGTGTACCGGCGGCTGTAGTGGCTCCCTTGCTAGTCGGGCTGGGTTTTCCGGCAAACTCGGCCGTCGTTATTTCCCTGGTCGGTCATGCCTGGGCCGTTACATTTGGCTCTTTAGGCTCATCGTTCTACTCTTTGTTAGCCGCCACTGGTAAAGCAGGCGAGATTCTGGCTGGGCCATCGGCACTTTTTTTAGGTCTTTGTTGTCTGCTGTGCGGACTGGTCGTCCTCTGGGAAACCGGCCGCCTGCCTGCAATTCAGAGCCAGTGGGGTGAGCTTATCGGCGTGGGACTGATAATGGCAGGCGTGCAATATGGCCTGGCAATGGCCGGTTTGTGGAGCCTAGCCGCATTCGGGGCCGGCATCGTCGGCCTTGTGGTCATGATAGTTGACTTGAGAATCGGGCTCTTCAATGCCGGCACCTGGCGGGCAAGGTTGGCCCGTCTCTCACGAGTTTCCATTGGTCAGGATTCGGCCCTGGCTGCCGGACCGCCGTCTGCAGGCGCGTCGTCTGGTCGACACCGTCTTGAGATTCCTGCCCTGACCAAAGCATCCGTCCCATATCTAATCTTGATCGTCATTGTCGTGGTGGGTGAATTGATTCTTGAAAAGCCCTTGTCCATTATCACCTTCGATCCCCAATTTCCCGAAGTCCTCACTCGTTTCGGCTGGATAACACCGGCGGGACCAGGCCGAGCAATTAGTTTGTTAGGTCATGCTGGCGCCTTGTTGATGTACACCAGCATCCTTAGTTTTTTATGGTTTCGTTGGCAGGGCACTTTCGGCCGCGACGATTCTTACAGCGGTCGGACTATTCTCGGTAAGACCATTCGAGGCTCCACAAAGTCAACTATCGGCATCCTCACGCTCGTGGCGATGGCCGTTACCATGCAACATGCCGGTATGACCCAGATGTTGGCCCAGGTACTCAGCGCCGGAACAGGTTCTCTATTTCCCTTCCTCAGCCCTTTCATTGGCGCATTGGGTGCATTTATGACTGGCAGCAACACCAACAGCAACGTCGTCTTTGGCCAGTTACAGTTAGAAACAGCCTTAACAATAGGCCTGGCAATAACCTGGATTCTGGCGGCCCAAACGGCCGGCGGGGCTATTGGCAGTCTCTTCGCCCCAGCCAAAGTCATTGTTGGTTGTAGTACCGTCGAAGGAGCCAGCGACAGCCAGGTGCTAAGAAAAGCCGTTGTCTATGGCCTAGCCATCATCGCGATACTCGGTCTAGTCGACTGGATCATAAGCCTGGCAGCTTAATCGATTAGCTCCGGAATCTTCTGGCAACAAGTCGAGATCAGTCTATTTGATTATTTAGGTCACGAATCAAAACGAGGACTACAGCAATGAACGACGAAATAGCTCCTCCCTCAACGCCTCCACCCCATTAAATACATAGCCATGAATACCTAGCTTGCCGGCTGCTTCGATGTTGCGCAACTGATCATCAATGAAGAGAACTTGCCCTGGTTCATTCCCAAGGCGTTCTAAAGTTATTTCGTAAGCAAGTCGTTCTGGCTTCGCTACACCGATGAAATGCGAATTGACTATCACCTCGAAGTAGCCGGCGATCTTCATTTGCTCATTTAAAATATGATCGAGGTGATCGCTGGCATTGCTCAAGATCGACAGTTTGAAGCGGCCGTGCAAATCCAGGATGAGCCGGTGCATTTCTGACCCCAAACCTACATCTTTAAAGAGTTGATCTCGGAACTGTTGCTGACCCAGGGGATCCGTTATCCCATGCGGTGACAACAAAGCCGACCACATCTGGGCATCAGTCCATCGCCCTGTTTTGGTCAGTTCCCATTCCGCTCCAGTGAAAAAACGATTCCACATCTGATTCGCGTTCTCGTAGCCTAACCGTAAAGCCAAGGTTTCTCGCCTTTGTCTGACAGCAGCGTCGTTCAAGGGTTTGAAAAGCACACCTCCGACGTCAAAGAGGATCGTTTCAATTGGCATGGTGATGGAACTCGCTTATTTGCTCCCAGAGCGGAAAAAGTACCACAGGCTTCAACCTACAACGCTTATAACTCGACGGGCTGTTGATTAATACGCAGGTGTTCAGCTTCAATGATGGCCAATATTTTTTGGACTGTTTGTCTCAACTCGCCATCCACATTCTCTACGCAGAAGTCAAACTCATTCACACGTCTCATCTCCTGTCGGGCGGTAGCGATTCGAAGATTCAACCCCTCGGCCGTTTCCGATTTCCGCTCTTTAAGGCGCCTGATAAGCGCTTCCTCCGACTCGGCTGTTAGAAAAATGAAGATGGCGTTTGGCACAATACTGCGGATTGTCGCTGCACCTTGGACATCCACCCGCATGATCACATCTCTGCCACTTGCAATGGCATCTCGGATCTGTTGTTTAGGTACGCCTTTATAGTCATTGTAGACCACGGCATACTCCAACAATTCATCATTTTCGATCATCTGGGCGAATTCATCATGACTTACGAAGAAATAATCATAACCATCCACTTCGCCAGGCCTGGGTGGTCTAGTTGTCGCAGTCACAACAAAGTAAAAAGTGTCCGGCGCCTCCAACAAGAGACGAGCGACTGTATCCTTACCCACCCCTGATGGTCCTGAGATCACGACTAATAATGGATACCGGTTCAATGAATAAGGGTCTTGATCTTTCAAAGTTGCACCTGATTGAGGCAAACGTATAATGAAATCGTTATAGTAACAATGCTTATCTTATTCTATCAATAAAAGAGGGCCAGTTCCATCTTGAGTAAGCCAAAATCATTGAATTGAATAAAGGTGTTGTTCTTTCGACTTTCATTCAGAGAAAAGCAACGCCCCAAGCATCCAAATACTTAAACAAGGGACTTTTCTCCACCAAGCTGGTCACTAAGAAAAAAAGAGCAGGGAATATGCCTACCTACGAGTTTCGATGCCTAGAATGCGGTCACATTGTCCGTCGATTTTATACCTATGCCGAATATGATTCAGCTCGACCTTCCTGCTCCCACTGTGAGAGCACCAATTTGAGACGATTGATCAGCCGCGTGGCTTTAGCCAAGTCCGAAGAATCTCGCTTGGAGTCCCTCGACCCCGAAAGTATGATCGCCGGGTTGGATGAAAACGATCCGAAGTCAATGGGCCACTTCATGCGCAAGTTGAGCACCGAAATGGGCGAAGACATGGGCGATGAATTCAGTGAGGTCGTAGAACGGTTGGAAAAAGGCGAATCCCCGGAATCGATTGAAAGCTCAATGCCAGAGCTATCGGCCGGACCTAGTGATGGTCTTTAGCCAGGAGCTACTGAATCCAAAAAAGCGCTTAGACAGCGACGAATATCACCCTGAACCTGAGCAGTTGGCCTGCCGGCGTCTATGATGCGCCAACGATTTGGTTCAGCAGCTGCCAAAGTAAGGTAACCCTGTCGCACCCGCTGATAAAACTCTAACCGCTGCAGATCCATCCGGTTCATTTCCTCACCTCCCATCGTTCGCCGGGATAAACCTTCCTCGACATCTATGTCCAGGTAAATCGTCAAATCAGGTTTTAATCCCCCAGTGGCAAACTGGGTGATCGCAGTAAGGGCATCCAGATCTAGTTGCCGGCCGTAGCCTTGGTAAGCTAGCGTGCTATCCGCGTAGCGATCGCTTAGGACGATTTTCTTTTTAGCAAGTGCAGGTTTAATCACCTCTTCGACCAATTGTGATCGTGAAGCCGAATAGAGCAGAACTTCGGCCGCAGACGTCATGTCTGTATTGGCAACATCATGTAGGCACAGCCGGACTTGTTCTCCAATTTGGGTTCCACCTGGTTCCCTGGTAGTTTGTACCTGGTATCCTAACTCCGACAAGTAAGAAGATAGCAAAGCGATCTGCGTCGATTTACCGCTTCCTTCGGAACCTTCAAAAGTGATAAACATCTCGTTTCTGGTCAATCTGGCTTGGACCTAACGGTGAATTATCACTATTGATTTCGGTGAGTGCGGAAAATTCGCACGTGGCGATTTGTGCCTTTTCCATAGCTATGGGAGATTAGATTCGCTTGACGGACCAGTTGGTGCTGATAACGGCGAATGGCGCTGCTAACTGGACGTAGATCAACGCTGCTCTCACCACTGTGGATCAACTGGATCGCCTTCTCTGTCTCGACTATGGCTGCTTCAAATGGATCAGGTGGGGCGACTTCCATGTTGAGCGCTTCGGCCAAGAAACCTTCCATTTGAGTGATTGTATTGGCTCGTAACACATAGACCGGGATCCGTCGATTTTGAGCGTCAATGATGAGTTTTCGTTGGCGCCGGAAATAACTCTTGAGCGTGACCAACACATCCGCTTCGTTAAGACTATCGACGATATTTATCGCCGCGCCTAAAGATTTCGCCGATTGGTCTAGGCGATTGCGAGCAACGCCGTACGCAAAAATGTTCAAAGTTTTCCGCTCAGGTTTCGATGTAGCGAAGGTCGGCTCGAAACGATTCCGTTTCTTTACTTTTCCATCGTTGGCCATTCCAACCTGGCCTTGCCCTCGCGACTTACCATTCGTCCCAGCTGTTGCCTGCCGGCCTTTGCTCTTCGAGGGTGGTTCTCTTTGCGGCGACCCGCCGCGCCGACGAGAGAATTCGGCTGAAGACACTGTCCAGGTTTCCTCTGGTAAGATGACGATTTCGCCTTCATCATCTTTGGAGCGAAGCTCCACGCCAAGAGGATTGCCTCGTAATAAAGCATCCACGGCTGCGGCGACATCACGATGAATGGCTAATCGCTGGCGATCCTGGATCTCGATGAGGATACTGAAGGTTGGCGGCGCCCGACGCTCTAGTACGGTTTTTTGTGTTCCACGTCGGCGAGCCTCTTCATCGGATAAGGTCACACTTTCGATGCCACCAACCAGATCGGACAATGTTGGGTTAAGCAATAGATTTTCAATTGTGTTGCCATGAGCTGTGCCTATCAGTTGCACGCCTCTTTCGTTAATGGTTCGGGCGGCTGCGGCTTCCCTTTCCCGACCAATCTCATCAATGATGATCACCTCAGGATTGTGGTTCTCGACAGCTTCGATCATCACTTCGTGCTGGTGGGAAGGCTGGGGAACTTGCATGCGGCGGGCTCTGCCGACGGCCGGATGGGGGATATCGCCATCGCCGCCAATCTCATTTGAAGTATCGACGACAATCACCCGTTTCTTTTCAGAGAGAACCCGGGCCATTTCTCGTAACATCGTCGTCTTCCCTACGCCTGGACGGCCGAGGAGCAAGATGCTTTCACCATCAGCGATCAAATCGGCTACGATCTCGATGGTTCCATAGACTGCCCGACCTACGCGGCAAGTCAATCCAACCACCTCGCCTCGCCGGTTACGGATAGCTGCAATGCGATGAAGTGTCCGGGCGATACCGGCACGATTATCATCGTCAAAATCTCCTACATTATCGACGATAGCCAGGATCTCAGATGATAAAACCTCGCTATCTCTCAGCGTTTGCTCGCCCCATGTGTATCGAGCAGCTGGCAGGCGGCCGAGATCTAACACAACCTCTAATAGCTCATCTACACGGCCGATCTTGTCAAGTGCCGCACGCACATCATTTGGTAAGATGGCCAGCAAAAGACTCAAATCTTCCCTTAATTGTCGTTGATTCTCATTCATGTTGGGCTATTCTTATTCTTCAATGACTGTAGTTGCCGTTTATTTGGCTAAATCCCTGGATTGATGGAGATGTTCCAGGAACCGTTTGTGCTCCCAGGACGGCCGTAGTAATCGGTGCTCGCGATTGAGCATGAAGGACGATATGTTTAACGAGCACAGCCTGGCTTCCCCATGGACGGAATCCCGCCCTTTCTAAGGAACCTTGCAACCAGCTCTGATAACGCCTGACACAACAGTAAATAGGGTGTTCGAGCGAAGGCGGATTTTGCTGCAGGGCAGCACTAATGATTGTCTTTGGCTTAGTCTGCGCGTTCGGGTGAATGAGAAGTCGCATCCAACCAGCGACTGGTCCATCAAAATTGTGAATCAAGGCAACCAATTCACCATTCTCGCGTAGAATCCAATTTCGGCCAACGTCCAAAGGTGGATTTGGCTCCACTGACTGTATCAAGCCAGGGATGATATTGGAATAGAGGACACTGATATCCCAGTCATCCACTGACTGCCTGGGCATCATATTATCTAATGTAACATTTTCTACCGGTTGGTCGCAGATCCAGATGTCCTGACGAGTATAGATGACAAAACCCGCCTGGCGTAGAACCGGTAGTTCGGGCCCATCTTCAGCTGCCTCGGCGATTAGATTGTGAAAACCATGGCGCCCTGCTTCGGCAGTCAGATCTTCCAGCAGAGGTAACCAGACATCTTCATCAATTACTGGCTGGTTATCGCGGTCGCTAACCCGCGGTTCAGTCGCCAAGCAGGCCAAATGGGCGCTGCTGTTTCCATGCTGCCAACTCAATTGGGCAAATCCGGCCGCGTTTCGCTGGTCCGATTTCCAGACGTAGGTACTATGGCGACCACCAACAAGCATATGGACTACAGCGCGCCGGACAGGATGAGGAATGTTGGTGAGCGCCGCTTGAGTTTGAAAGACCACCCCTTGTTCTCCAAGCCGGTGAACCAAGGCCAGGTCCCGCAACTGAAAAGGCCTTATCATTAATCAAAGTTTAGCAGCCAGTGTTTAGCAGCGCAAGAGGGGTTTGTACTAGTGATGTCATTGACTTTTCCAATCCTTGAGCAGGTGTTATAGTTAAAAAAATAGCAAATAGTTTGCCGCTCATACTATTTTTCATGATTACCCCAACGCTCAATGGAGGTCATTTATGCAATCAGAATCTTCACTGATCCTGACGCTGAGAGAAAGCATTCGCTATCGGGGATTATCGGGCCAATGGAGTTGGCTGGCACATCGCCTCTCAGGCCTTGCTGTCTTGCTTTTCTTAGTCATCCATGTGTGGGACACGGCGAATGCCACGTTTTGGCCTGAAGCCTATAGTTATACAGTGGAGATATTCAAGTGGTTCCCCTTTAGTATCGGCGAGATTGGCTTGATGGCGGCGGTTCTTTACCATGCCCTCAATGGTATTCGTATAACGTTGTTAGATTTCAAGCCTGATTGGTGGCGATATCAGCGCCAAAGCACCATGCTTGTTTGGGTATTATTCGCTGTTGCTTATATACCCATCGCCTTTTTCATGCTTACAAGGACAATCGGTCATTGTACTGAGTTGGCTGCCGTCAGCCAAAGCTGCTTTACATTTCCAACGCCTTAATCGCTTTCAGACTGTTATCAGGAGTCTGCTAAATGACAACAACCCGTCACATCAAACCCCGCAACAACACTGAACGTTATGCCTTCCTATTTATGCGCCTATCCGGTATTTTATTACTTCTACTGGCTGTAGGTCATATGCTTCTTCAACATGTCCTGCGTGATGTCCATAGTCTCACTTTGCAAACAGTCCAGGATATTTGGCGTTCATGGGGATGGCGAGCTTACGACTTACTTCTGCTGATCTTTGCCATCGTCCATGGCTTCAACGGATTACGCCAGGTTTTAGAGGATTACATTCACAAGCCTCGGACTGTCAAGATCATCGGCCGTTTAATCGTCATCTTCGTTATTATTACCGTCGTCTGGTCGGCCATCGCTATTTTTAGCTTTAATCCTGAAGCCATCATGGCCGTTGCCAAGTGAGTGAGATCTTGAAACATTTCCAAATACTACATCTGGTGAATAGTAAATAGTTGGCCTGGGATGCAACATCAAGAATACATTACATAAGAGTAAACATGTCAAAAAACGTAATAAACCACACCTACGATGCAGTTATCATTGGCGCCGGCGGCGCCGGCTTAATGGCTGCTTTATACGCCAGTCGTTCGGCCAATGTTGCTGTTATATCCAAGCTTTATCCCACCCGTTCTCACACCGGTGCCGCCCAGGGCGGTATAGGCGCCGCATTAGGTAATCTGGAGGAGGACCGATGGGAGTGGCACGCCTACGACACTGTGAAAGGCTCCGATTACCTAGCCGACCAGGATTCGGTTGACGTACTTTGCAAAGAAGCTATTGAGACAGTCATCGAGCTCGAGCACATGGGTTTGCCCTTCGATCGGACTGACGCAGGCAAAATATCCCAACGTCGTTTTGGCGGTCATACCAACAATGATACCGGCAAGCCTGTCATGCGTGCTTGTCATGCGGCCGATCGCACAGGCCATATGATATTGCAAACTCTATACCAACAATGCATCAAAAATAGGGTGAACTTTTTTGACGAATATCATGTGGTTGATCTGATTCGAGTTGGCGACTCCGTACGCGGTGTTGTTGCGATCTCCATTATTACCGGCGAATTTCATATCTTTCATAGTAAAGCTGTTCTATTCGCTTCCGGTGGTTGGGGCCGCTGCTGGGAAGTCACTTCAAATGCACACTCCTTAACCGGCGATGGCGCAGCAATTTGCCTTCGCCGTGGCATCCCTCTCGAAGACATGGAGTTCTTCCAATTCCACCCCACAGGAATCTTCAGACTCGGCATTCTGATCACCGAGGGAGTCAGGGGTGAAGGTGGGGTGCTGATCAATAATGAGGGCGAACGCTTTATGGAACGGTACGCTCCAACCATCAAAGATTTAGCCAGCCGGGACGTGGTTAGTCGGGCTATATATCTAGAAGTCCAGGCTGGTCGCGGTATTAACGGCAAGAATTACGTCCATCTCGACATTCGACCTGAGACTGTAAACCACTACTTTGAACAAGCAGGTGAGGATCGGCGGATCAGCGCTGCCTATATTGAGGAAAAGTTGCCGGATATAGCTGATTTCACCCGCACTTACTTGGGCGTTGATCCGGTGAAAGAACCCATGCCAGTTCAACCAACTGCACATTATGCCATGGGAGGTATTCCTACCGATGTCAATGGCCGTGTGGTCATCGACGCAAAAAACACGGTTCTTCCCGGACTTTACGCTGCCGGAGAGGTTGCCTGCGTTTCAGTTCATGGAGCCAACCGGCTAGGGACTAATTCACTGGTTGATCTGGTTGTCTTCGGCCGACGAGCCGGCAATCAGATGGCCAAGTTCTGTAACGAAGTAGAATTATTGCCCTTACCTGAAGATCCAACTGGGGAGGTCATGGCCGAATTCGAACGCATCCGAAAAAATACCGGTGAAACAAAATCCTATGAGTTACGCCAGGCTATGCAGCAAAGTATGACTACCTATGTCGGAGTATTCCGAACTGAGGAGACGCTTACAACGGGTTTAGAGGAAATCAAACGCCTAAAATCCAGATATAGCGATATTGAGATCGACGACAAGGGTTTGCTTTTCAATACCGACGTTCTAGAAACCTGGGAGTTGGGCTGTTTACTAGAATTGGCCGAGGTAACGACCGTTTCAGCGCTGGCTCGAAAAGAAAGTCGCGGTGCTCACGCTCGTGATGACTTCCCTGAAAGGAACGATGATGAGTGGCTAAAACACACTTTAATTATCAATGAAGATGGGACCTATCGGCTGGACTATAAGCCGGTGACTCTCGGCCGTTACGAACCAAAGCCCCGCGTCTATTAGCCCGACAACATTTTGTACAGCCGTTTGAAAGCCAGGTGTTTCCAGACTGATCAAAATCTTTTTTAAGGAATACTTCATGTTAGTTGAAATGAAAATCCGACGGTTCAATCCCGAACAAGATAAAAAGTCTTGGTGGGGCGAGTACACACTTACCGATGTCAATCCTAATGATTCTGTACTCGATGTATTGCATAAAGTTAAATGGACCATCGATGGCACACTTACCCTTCGCCGTTCTTGCGCCCACGGCGTCTGCGGCTCCGATGCCATGCGAATTAACGGGGCTAATGCCTTAGCCTGCAAAGTATTAATTGCGCGCCTTGGTAAAGAAGGTGATGCGAAAGTCAAGATCCAAGTAGAGCCTATGCTTGGATTGCCAGTTGTTAAGGACTTGATCGTGGATATGGAGCCATTCTTCGAACATTACCGGTCAGTCAAGCCTTATTTCATCAGCGATCGTCCAGTACCGGAAAACGGTCGGGAACGGCTTCAATCGCAAGCGGATCGACAGAAATTTGACGATACAACCAAGTGTATCTTGTGCGCTGCCTGCACAACTTCATGTCCTAGCTTTTGGGCCCACGAACGTTACGTAGGACCGGCATCGATCGTTCAGGCTCACCGTTTCATCTTTGATAGCAGGGATGAAGCGTATGAAGAGAGATTGGAAGTATTGGGAGAAGCTTACGGTGTCTGGCGTTGCCGGACGATATTCAACTGCACCAATGCTTGCCCGCGAGAGATCGAAGTAACCAAGGCGATTGCTGATGTTAAGCGAGCGCTGACCACTGGCGAAATCTAAGCATTCATCGTTGCCATGGCTCAAAGCTTTCCAATATTGAGCCGCCGACAAACTCCCTCAAAATTGAATCGCTGGGTATCCCATCAGGTTCAATGGCATCAAACCATTGCATAAATGCTAGGAGCCTGTTGGCTTCGATCCTTTCTGGCGTTCCCGGTTCAACTAACAAAAGTAGAGGTTGGGCAAAGGGTTTAAGGACAGACAATTCGTAAACTAAAGCCGAGTTAAAAAAAACATTGGCGTTATTCTGGAAGGGAAAGATGTGATTCTTTTCGCCCAAGCGAACGCTCGGCCAGCGATGAATCGTGTCCACCGCCGAATATCCACGTCGGGCTGCATCGCGGACAATTCGCCGCAACATCCGGGTATCCGTGGTAGGAACCCGGTTATGTTTGTCTAAGTTAAGCTGGGTCAAAGCCGATACAAACACTCGGTAGATGCAATCATGTGGTAAACCTTCAACCAAACGTGGGTTTAAACCGTGAATACCTTCGACGAGTAAAACGGTTTCGGGACCGATTTCTAATGAGGGTCCTTGCTCACGATGCCCAGTATGAAAATTATACTGAGGCTGGATAATCGATTCCCCTGCAAGTAGTGCCGTTATTTGCTGGCGAAACAATGGCAGATCGACTGCAGCCAGTACTTCAAAGTTATAATCTCCCTTGGCGTCACGGGGCGTATGTTCTCGCTCGACAAAGTAATTATCCATCGGAATGGCTACAGGCCGGATTCCCAAGGCAACCAGCTGGATGGCCAACCTTTTGCTAAAAGTCGTTTTGCCGGCTGAGCTTGGACCAGAGATCATGACCAACCGCACCCGTGGTTGTTGTGAAGCAATATCCGCAGCAATGCTAGCTAACTGACGGTTATGCAATGCTTCCGCAACCAATATCACCTCCTGAGTACGGCCGGCGCGAATCGCCCGGTTCAAAGCAGCGACACTGGGCACTCCGATGATGCTCAACCATTCGTCGTAATCGCGAAATACCTTAACCAATCTAGGTTCATCTTCGAATGGCTGCAAAATATCCGGCTCACGACGGCGAGGGAATTGTAGGATAAAGCCATCGCTATAATGGTGTAGTTCAAATAGATCGAGGTAACCTGTGCTAGGCACCATGAAGCCATGAAAATAATCACGCACCCCATTCAACTCATACAATTTGAGATAATCCTTTCGCCTTTTGGCAAATAAATCGGCCTTTTCCTGGTCGCCGCCATCTCGGAAAAGTTCCAATGCTTCTGTCAGCGGAACCTTTACCTGTTTAATCGGCAAATCCGCTTCCACCAATTGTCGCATTCGACGCCGCAAGCGATCCAAGTCTTCATCAGGCAACCTTCGCCCACCGTTTCGCTCGCAATAGTAGCCACCAAAAGGCATGGAATGATGAACCGTGATTGTATCGTCAGGAAACACTTCGGCTGCAGCAGCTATCAACAAAAAACTTAGTGAGCGTCGATATATTCTGACGCCATCTGAATCGGCCATTGTCACCGGTTCCAAAGTTGAGTCATTCTGTAACGATAGCGATAACTCTCGCAATTGACCGTTGACCAATACAGCCATCAGACGCCCAGGCAACTCTGGCTTGGCAGCCTTCAAAAACGCTTCGACAGTCGTCCCTTTTGGCCCATTAAAGGCTCGACCGTCGGGTAAAACAATTTGTATTTCTTTCCGCAAGGGAGCTAACGATATTTCTTGTGACATAATTACTTTCTTTCTTCTGCACTTCAAGGCATTCGTGGATTTGCCTGGTTTATTCTATCAAATAGTCATTTATTAGCTTCACGCTTTCGGGTACAGTCAATGCCAAGGTTTCCTTGACCTTGAGGACCGGCACCCTCTGGAACAGATGCTCATCCATCCAGGCTGGCTCATTTAGGTTGGCCGCAAACTCTTCAGGCGACATATACAACCGGCCGGCATAAATTTCAATAGTACGTAATGGCGCTCCCGGACGTAGTTGGTCGACCAAAATATCTCGCCATTTCATCAAGTCTTCATCCTTGACAAACGGTAACCAGTCCTCTTTATCGACCGAGGCTAAGGTCTGAGCTGCACCAGAAGGTAAGGAAATAGCGGCTGATCGATCAAGAAATGTCAAGAGCGTATTGTGAACCACAAATCGTTGGTGATTATCATTCCAGGATGGGGGATCTACGAAATAGGGAATTAAGACTTCATGATACCAGCGCAAGTCTAGCATCAGATGAGCGCAATAAGCAGCAACGAAAGCCGCCTTGTTAGGCGGTAACGAATTTGAATTGAGACTTGGGTAGCAGGCCAACATCTTCGCGTATGCCTTTTCGTCTCTTTCTGGCGGAAGATCATAGAAATGAGTTTGATCCCGGGGGACGCGACTTACGGTTTGGACATCAGGAGCCACACTACCCATGTAGAACCCTGGCCAATTGGCACCTAGTAAATCACGTGCAGCAGGATGCAGATCAGCATGACTGCCGATCGCTTCGGCCATTTGCAGATGCATAAAGGGTGTCGGCATGCAAGGTTCGTTAGCGATGCCAGCCGGGACAGCCTGAGGGAGCATACCAGCGAGTAGCCAGTTGGCCTCGCAAGCGAGCCAGGCTAGGTAAGCAAGCCCTTATTACACGCGGGTTGCTGTTGTTAATTTTCGTCTCCGATAGACCAAGCCGAGCCATTAGTTGGGCAGCCACCGAGTCGCTACCGGTATCGTCACCTTTTGACTCCAGGGGCACGACTAAAGCCAAAGGTACAGCAAATCCTTTGACATAATACGCACGGCCGTCCTCGTCTGCGTAATTATATACGACATGCTCACCGTATTTCCTTAAACCGGATAAGGGCTGATCGCTTAGAATCAGGCTTTCCGCTGGGATATGGCCCCGGGTAAACTCGGTAGCAACGGTCCATTCGCTAGCAATCTCCGGCGATATATTTTCGCGTAAGGCAACCGCTCGCCCATAATTGTCTAAAACTTGACGGGCATAGCGTTTGGGTACCCCTCTATTTGCTTGATCCCAACCACCGCTATAGGCAGCCAAGGCTGCGGTGATATCACCACCTGACTGCTGCAAGATTTTGGTTAGGATGGCAACACCCCAATTAATATTGAGTTCCGGATCCTTCAACGTTTCTGTCGATGGACGCCACTCCAGACCTGGTCCTGTGGGCATGACCCCCATAAGTCCCACTGCGCCGGCATAACTCACAACTTGATAGTCGCCATTTGATTCGGCGTTGATAATTGCAGCAATAAAATCTGGGTCGAGGCCATTTTCCTTAGCTTCTCGAATAATAAGTGGCGACCACTGGCGAATGATGGGTGGCCAAATTGGTGAGAGAGTTTGCTCGTGGTTGTAAACACCTGTTAAATGACTATTTGCCTCCACGGTGGAGGTTGGTTTTATAGCAAAGTGATTTTCGTCAATAGGTAGCACACTCATGACGATAGCTGCCACCAATGCCACTTTAATTCTTCTCATATTTGTCGTGGTCTCCTTCATCCATGTTCCTACCAGCCGCAAAAAAAGTCTCTCCTGGGCCAAGCCCAAGAGAGACATCTCAAGCTACTATCAAGTGGATGGGAACATCAGATACACTCTGGCATCATGCCCAGTGTCCACCGTGGGTAGAACCGATTGGCGCCAAATATGCTCTAGTGGCGCTAATACGGAGTATAAAGGAGCTTTAACGCCCACATTATCTTTTTCCCCGAACATAGCAATCGGCTGTCGAACAGCATTCTAGCAAAGCGGAGTACGGCTGTCAATATTTTTATGTCAAGTAACGGGTCTTTTAAGGTCCGCAAAGAAGATGGATGTGGGAACGAGGGACCGTCGCTCTATGGAAAGAACTGGTCGGAGAAAGGTGGATCGTTAGATACCTCCATCATCACCAGATGCGGCCGTTTCTTTATGGATTAAATGGTCAATTTGATCGAGGTCAATGTCATCTAAAGCATCAGCAGGAACTCGCCACCAACTGACCCTGGCGTGCCTCATCGGTCCCTTGATTCCTGGTGGTCGCTTACTACGGACAGGTCGCGTTACTTGGAAATCCATCACCAAAATGATACCGACTTGAACTCCGGCTGCGAGTGGACTGTCAGGCTCCTCAAAAACAAAGCAGTAAGCCGGTGCCACCAGATCTACCTCTCTCAAGAAATGTTGCCTTGGATTTCCACCTTTTTCGAAGCCAAATAACTCCGCTCTAGGAAAAAGCATCCCATTTTCCTGGACCCACTCGTACAGATCCAGATTCTTTACTTCATGTCCCCAATCATCTAATAATGACTCTGGGAAAAATAGTTCATCCGAATCACGTATGACAAGAGCGTAACGCAAAGTAATGGCTCCTGCATTGTCAGTCAGTAAGAGGCCAGTCCGCTCCCCCGAAGTGAAGATTCGGGCTTGAATGATTTCTCTAATGGCCGCCACGATGCTAAAGCCCCCTAGAAAATAGGTGGGGCGGTTGGTACTCAACCGCCACCACGCCATATTCGAATAATCTATCTTGTTTTAACCTCTTATTGAGGAGGTCCGCCTAAAAACACATCAGCTGGAACAGCATCGGCAAATTGCTCGAAGTTTTCGATGAACATTCGGGCCAGTTTGGCCGCCTGGGCATCATATGCTTCGCCATCCGCCCACGTGACCCTAGGATGCAGAACTTCGTCGGGGACATCCTTGATCTTCAACGGAACGTGCAATCCGAAGAATGGATCGGTATACGTTTCGCAATCATCTAACTCGCCCGACAGAGCCGCTGTTACCATGCTTCGTGTATGAGCTAATTTCATACGCGAACCCGTTCCAAACGGACCGCCTGTCCAACCTGTATTAATCAGCCATACCTTGCTGTCATGACGGTCAATTTTCTCGCCTAAGAGCTTGGCGTAAATTGATGGGTGAAGCGGCATGAAGGGCGCACCAAAACAGGCGCTAAAGGTTGCCTGCGGATCCTTAACGCCCCGTTCTGTACCAGCAACTTTAGCTGTATAGCCGCTCAAGAAATGATACATGGCCTGATCTCGGGTCAACCGCGCTATAGGCGGCATCACGCCAAAAGCATCGGCCGTTAGAAAGACGACATTCGTTGGGTGTCCAGAAACGCCAGATCGGTCGGCATTGCTTACATGGGTGATGGGATAACTAGCCCTGGTGTTTTCGGTCAACGAATCGTCATTCAAATCAACACGTCGGGATTGCGAATCATAGGCAACATTTTCCAGAATGGTCCCAAAAAGGCGCGTGGTTCGGTAAATTGTTGGCTCACCCATGGGGTCCAGGCGAATGACTTTAGCATAACAACCTCCCTCAAAATTGAAGATGCCATCATCGCTCCAGCCATGTTCATCGTCGCCAACGAGCGTACGGTTGTTGTCGTTGCTTAGGGTGGTCTTTCCGGTGCCGCTCAATCCAAAAAACAGAGCCGCGTCGTCTTTATCTTTGCCATAATTGGCACTGCAATGCATGCTCAACACACCCCGCTTCGGCAAATAGAAATTCATTGCTGCAAAGATGCTTTTTTTTATTTCACCAGAATAGGCAGTGCCGCCTATCAGAACCAACTTCTTGCCAAAATCCACCACGATAAAGGTCCGGCTGTTGGTGCCATCAAATTGGGGATCGGCGCGAAAATTAGGCATGTCGATGACGGTGAATTCGGGAACAAAAGTCATCATCTTTTCTGGTATGAACTCTCGCTTAAACATATTGCGGGCGAATAGACTGTGCCAGGCATATTCTGTGATCACCCGCACCGGCATACGGTACCTTAAGTCTGCTCCGGCGTATCCTTCGAATACGAATACATCGCGGTTTTGCAAATATGCTTGAATCCGGCGTAACAAATTGTCAAACTGTTTTTGTTCGATGGGTCTGTTCACCTTGCCCCACCAAATCTCCTTTTCGCTCGTCGGTTCCTTCACCGTGAATTTGTCGTTTGGCGATCGGCCGGTGTGGTCACCGGTTCGTACAACCAACGGTCCAAGGTGCATCAAATCGCCTTCCCGCCGACGGACGATCTGTTCATAAAGCATCGGCGTGGTCATGTGCCAATACACCGTGTTGGCATTGGCAATGCCGTGGTTTTCCAGGCCGTAATTACTAGGAAAAGGGCCAAAGTTCTGCATCGAGACTCTCCTTGAGGCTAATAGGACAGGACCGGTAAACAGCCAAGCTTCCAAATAAATCTTTCTACCGGCCGGTCTACGCTAGTGAAATCGTTCGTTCGTAAAGGTTTCAACATCGAGATAGGTCTGAGATCGTTCTTTAGTGCTACAAACCGTCAAGGTAAGGCGGTTACTTCCCAAACAACCCGACCATAATCCCTGATGACATACACTTACAACAATAGTTTACTATTTTGGTGGAAAGGGCACAACCGCGATCCAATTTGTAATTATTATTTAGACCTTGCCTTTTTCGCCTGGCTGTTTATCATTCGGTCGACATAACTTTTTGTAATAGCCGGAAAGCAATAAGGATTTTATTATGGAAATCGTAGAGACCATCGAAAAAGCCCGCACGCTACGACGTGATGATCAACTAGAAGAGTCTCAAGAGTTATTGCTTGAACTCCTGGAGGAATACCCCGACGATCCGTTGGTCTTGTTTGAGCTTGGCGGAGCTTATGATGTCATGGGAATGGAAAACGAGGCTATTCCCTACTACGAGCAAGCTATTGACCAGGGGCTAGATGGACCTGAGCTGTTAGAGTGCTTCATCTGTTTAGGCTTAAATCATCGGGCCATAGGCGAATTCGAAGAAGCGGTTGAGCTTCTAGAAAATGCGACCAGCCAATACCCAGAAGATAATAGTGCAAAGACTTTCTTGGCTCTGGCCTACTATAGCAACGAGCAATATACGGAATCGGTTCAGTTATTATTAAGTTTGCTCCTGCAAACCACCGAAGACGAACAGATTACTGCCTATGCTGATACCCTGGACTATTATAAAGACAATCTGGATGAGGTTTGGGAAGAGGATGAGAATGAGGAAGATTACGATTAGGAATCGTAAATTCAAAACTCATCATGCCTTTTACAAGGGAGCATGAAAGCCCTACTTCTACACCGACATGGAAGCCTGGACGATGTCAGCATTGGCGATATCGAGTTACCTGATATCGGAGTGGATGAGGTCTTGTTGGAGGTCAAAGCGGTCGCCCTAAACCGTTTAGATCTCTATGTACTGGCAGGCTGGCCGAGACTTAAGCTGGCCTTTCCCCATATCCTGGGCTGTGATGGATCAGGAATTATCAGCACCGTTGGCGAGGCAGTAACTGAATATAAACCGGGTGATCGTGTAGCCGTTAATCCTACGCGAAGCTGTGGAAAATGCGCCTATTGCCGTGCTGGGAATGATCACATGTGCGATCGATTCGCCATCTTTGGCGAACATGTCCCTGGATTTTATGCCCAATATCAGGCTGTCCCGGCCCGAAATTTATTGAAACTTCCTGATGACTTGTCCCATGATGTAGCCGCTGCAGCATCGCTAGTCTATGTCACTGCCTGGCATAGTCTTATCGAAATTGGCAGGCTGCAAGCTGGGGAAGATGTTTTAGTCGTTGGCGCTGCTGGGGGCGTCAACTTGGCTGCCATTGATATCGCCAGGTTGGCCGGTGCCGGTACAATTTTCGTGGTTGGCTCTGACGAAAGAAAACTATCTCTAGCCAGGCAGCAAGGCGCTCATATGACTATTAATCGATTGGAAGAGGAATGGGGGAAAGTTGTATTCCAATACACCAACCGTCAAGGTGTTGACATTGTCATTGATAATGTTGGAGCGGCTACGTTTCAGACTTCAATACGCTCATTGAAGAAAGGGGGCCGTCTGTTGACGGTTGGCAACACCAGTGGTCCAAAATTCGAATTCGATAACCGCTACATCTTCGGAAAACACCTAAGCATTTTGGGAAGCACAATGGGGCCACATGGATCATACGAACAGGTCATGAGTTTGATCTTCAAAGGTAGGCTCAACCCAATCATTGATGCGATTTATCCACTGGCTGAAGGTATTGAGACTTTGCGAAAAATGGAACGTGGCGAATTCGCCGGCAAGATGGTACTCCACCCTTGATATAAGGGCGAGATTCGTTCGCGAACCAGTGACGTGGCGCATACTATCGATCTCGCAAGCTTAATTTTTAAGATAAGCAAAACAGCCTAACTGCTAAGGTCGATGACCGTAGCTCCTGTTACTTGTACCAATTCGGCCGTCGCCAATCGCAGTAAGCCATTAATAGCACCACCACCGGCATAAATCTCTTTCTCTGCCAATACTCCCTTCTCAATCAAAGTCTCAATCGGCCGCCGGTGACCAAAAGGAGGCACCGTGCCCACTGGATAACCCGTTGTCTCCTCAACCTGGCTGGCCTTGGCCAGCTTCAACTTCTTACGATTGATTCCCAAATATTGCGCCAGTCGTTTGTAGCTTACCCGGGTCGAGCCGTTGGCGATGATCAGTAGCGGTTTGCCTGCGGCAAAGAATAGAATGGATTTACCAATTTGGTCCTGGCGTGCACCGACCGCGGCAGCCGCCGCTTCAACAGTGGGTGTTTTAACAGCTAGAAAGACGATCTTCCCTTGAATACCCTCATCTTCCATGAAGGAAGCCAGATCATTCGCGTCCACTATTCGATCCTTGTCGCATTAACCAATTTTAACTCGGTTTGATCATGCTCTCATGCCGGTCAAAATCAAACGATTCATAAACCATCCTATCAGCCGGCCGGTTCTTAGCCCAGTAACTATCATTAAAAATGCAAGTGACAACCTCAAAATCCATCAGATCAATATTATCAGTAATGGTGTATTCTCCCTGTCGGCAATCCATCAGATTGATCCTTGCGCGACGGTCGAAACAAGATAAAAAATGGATAGCGTGTCACGCACAGGTGCGTATTGTAACCCAAACAAAATATCATCCGAATAAGGCGGCGTGCTCGATGACTAAGATTCAAAGCCAAATCAATACTGATTCTACAGATTACAAAACCAATTTCGAATACAATCAACATCTGTCTCGCCAGCTTAAGGATAGGCAACATCAGGCAGCCCACGAACGCGCCCAGGTCATTGTCGAACGTCAGCGACAACGCAAGAAAATGCTTGTGCGCGAACGTATCGAAGCGATCCTCGATGCCAGCAGTCCTTTTCTGGAACTATCCCCTCTGGCGGCTTGGAATATGTACGATGGCGAGGCGCCCAGCGCCGGAATTGTCACTGGCATCGGCCGGATCGCGGGCAAGCAAGTGATGATTATTGCCAATGATCCGACCGTTAAGGGCGGCACTTACTTCCCTGAAACGGTCAAAAAGCACGTTCGGGCCCAGTACATCGCTGAAGAAAATCATCTGCCCTGTATATATCTGGTTGACTCGGGTGGCGCTTTCCTTCATCTGCAGGCTGATGTTTTCCCCGATCGGGAACATTTCGGCCGCATCTTTTACAATATTGCGCGCATGTCTGGCAAAGGCATCATCCAAATCGCGGCCGTTTTAGGTTCTTGTACCGCTGGCGGTGCCTATATCCCAGCAATGGCGGATGAAACCATCATCGTCAAGGGCAACGGGACCATATTTCTTGCAGGTCCCCCACTGGTAAAAGCGGCCACCGGCGAGGAAGTGACTGCTGAAGATCTGGGAGGCGCAGACGTCCATACCCGTCTAAGTGGTGTAGCCGATCATTTCGCCGAGAATGAACCGGATGCACTAGAAAGAATCCGAGATATCATTAGCCAACTAAATTTCAGTCAAAGCAATCAGTTAGATCTACAAATTCCTGAAGATCCAGCCTACGATCCACAAGAGATTTACGGCATCATCCCGGCCGATCCTCGTTTCAGCTATGATGTCCGAGAAATCATCGCTAGGATGGTGGACGGATCCAGATTCAGCGAATTCAAAGCTCGCTACGGGCCGACCATCGTTTGTGGTTTTGCTCACATTGAAGGGATTCCCATCGGCATCGTCGCCAATAATGGACTGCTATTCAGCGAATCGGCACTTAAGGCCACTCATTTCATCCAACTTTGTGGGCAACGAGGCACACCACTATTATTTCTTCAAAATATCGCCGGTTTCATGGTCGGCAGAAAATATGAGAATGAAGGAATTGCTAAAGATGGCGCCAAAATGGTCATGGCCGTCAGCAATGTGAATGTGCCTCGCATTACGTTGCTCCATGGGGTCAGCCACGGGGCTGGTAACTATGGGATGTCCGGTAGGGCATACGATCCCCGCTTCCTATTTAGCTGGCCTAATAGTCGCATTAGCGTCATGAGTGGTGATGCTGCCGCCGATACTTTATGGACAGTGGGCAAAAAGCGAACCTTGTCCCA
>JAHEJP010000523.1 GCA_024638855.1 Chloroflexota bacterium | reverse complement strand
TTAGGCCAATCACTCAGGTGATGGCGACAAACCATAAGCATAAACGGAATTGGCTTAGGGGCAAGTTCAAAGCAACCTACACCAAGCTTACCTGAGTGGCTAATTAACGGTACGGCCGTTTGCCTTATTTTTGACCTGGATCTTTGTCAGGAATCCGGCGGCCGAAACAAACAGCCCGGAAAAATAAACCATTTATCGTAGGGGCCAGGCAACCGGGAAGATAACTGATGAGACCATTCAATCGCTCCGGTCCGGCCGTCTGGCCCAAAATTCATGGCGACCATCAAAAAAGACAGGGCAAGGCAGCGCGACGAGAGATTGGTTTCGCGATGATCAGGCGAACTCTGCGCTGCCTTGCCCCTATTCGATGATAATGGTGATGTATAGCTCGTCGATGGACCGGCGAGCGATCACGGCCGACCAGGCTTCATCCATATTCAAGCCGGCGAAGGAGGGTAGATCTGCTGCGCTTTGCTCGTGGGCTAGAGCAGTCGACAAGCTCGGCGAGGCCTTGGCTTTGATACCTTCGATCAATTCGATCGAGTCGTCCATCATCTTCTGGCTGATGATAATATCGCTCCCACTGCCATCGCCCAAGGCCTGGATTGCCGGTGTCCATTGATCCATTGTGCCTAGCAAATCCCAGAGGATCGCCGGATAGCTGGCGGCGATATTCGTCAGCTCCGACGCGTGGATGTCAAACAAGAGGGTGTAATAATGCCATTGGGCTGTGGCCTTTTGCTGATCTAAATTCACGTGGTGGAGGGCGCCGAAAACGGGGTTGAAGCCCAGCAAGCGGCCCAACCACTCGCCGAAACAAAGAAGACAAGTCGACGACGCAGGGCCCTGGCTGGCGTCGACGAAGAAGAAAGACAGCTTATCGGTGTAATCGTTCGCGGCTGGGCTGCCACCCGGCAAGGTCACGAATAAAGTCAGAAGATATTCATCGGCCGGATTGGGTTGGGAAGCAACTAGGTCGAGGATCTTCAACTGTTGGCCAGCCGGGACGGGGAAGGTCGAGGTGAACACGCTTCCCGGCGCGTCGACACGGCTGTGGATCGATATCGTTTGGGTAAAGGGTTGGCTGAGGACGATAGGCAATGAGGCCTGGCTTGCCGTCGCATAATAAACTTCCTTGCCGGACGCGTTCGTCTGGCGGTCGACCTGGAAGAAGGCCTCTGGCAAGGCCGTGGTGCCGTTGATCCAAATCTCGTTGTTGGTCGAAGTTGTATTGGCAACGAAGGCATCGAGATCGCCGTCTCCATCGGCATCAGCCAGATCCACAGCCAGACTAAAGGCGTTGCCCATATCCAGGCCACTGTTGGCGAAGATACCCAGAGCGCCGCCCTGGTCGCCGCCCTGATTGAGCCAGACCTGGTTGCCGCCGGCGCGAGCCACGAAGGCGTCGAGATCGGAATCGCCGTCGAGATCAAGTAGCTTAATATCGCGAGACGGGGCCGGGGCGAGTTGCTGGGGACTGGCCGAAAATTGCCCGGCAGTGCCACCCTGGTCGCCGCCTTGGTTGATCCATAACACATCGTCGACATTGATGTTGGCCACATAGGCATCTAGATCGCTGTCGCCATCCACATCGCCTAGGGCCACGGAGTTGCTGAGCGTATTGCCCAGATTTTGACCGCTGTCCGAAAAGATGCCCTCGGTCCCGCCTTGCGTCCCTCCCTGGTTGGTCCAGACTTTGTTGGCGGCGCCATCGGATAGGAAGGCATCGATATCGCCGTCGCCGTCCAGGTCGCCCAGGGCCACCCCCGTGCTACTATTGCTGCCCAGGTTTTGGCCGCTGTCGCTGAAGGATCCGGAGCCGTCATTCCACCAGATTTTGTCGGCCCGGCCGACGCTGCGGGCGATAAATGCATCGGGACTATTATCACCGTTCAGATCGGCCATAGCCACATCGCTGGCCAGAGTTTCGGTGATGCTTTGGCCGATCAGGAATTGCCCGGCCGTGCCGCCCTGGTCACCTCCCTGGTTGATCCACACCGCGCCCGTTCCGCCGTCATCGATCACGAAAGCATCTAAATCACCATCAGCGTCAATATCGTCCAGGGCAACAGCGCCGCTATAATTGCTGCCCAGATTTTGGCCGCTATTGGCGAAGTGGCCTTCTAAGCCACCCTGGGTGCCTCCCTGGTTAAGCCAGACCTTATCGGCTGTTGTAGCGGCGATGAATGCGTCGATATCGTTACCGCCGCTGCCTAGTGTCTGATCGCTCAGAAAGAAGAAAACGCTGGCGGCCGGGGTCGCCGCTTGTACAGGGCGGATAACATTTCTTTGTTGGCTAAAGAGTAGTGCCAGCAAGAGGGTCAGCAGGCTAAGAGGGATCAAGGCCAGAGCTCTTCTTTTCATGTCGAGACCTCGGTTTCCATACTCAGGGACGTCTCCAGGCTAATATCAATTATGCGGCTGTGTGCAAGGATGTAAGGATCTGTAGTCTAGATCCCAAGAGCTTGCCAAGTCAACTTTGTGCAGTCCTGCACAAACGGCTCGCGCCTGGCCTAAGTGTCCCGCATTTGATATTAACTAAAATACCTTCTAGCAAACGGCCGGGATATAATTCAACCTTGATTCACAATCGAAATTTGGCCACCCGCGATTTTCGCGGCTACCGCGCGATATCAAGGCAATGGGTCGCCCATGTTTACCAGGAACCGGAATGACCCTTTTCCCCGATCCTGGCCAGCCGGCGATCGGTGGTGGCTTCGTTGATGTGGCTGCAAACAAAGGAGACTACCATGACGATTACCAACACCACAGACAAAGTCTTAGACGTATACCGTTACTCCCATGAACCGCTGGACGCCATTTTCTCCCCGCGCAGCGTGGCCGTGATTGGTGCGACTGAAAGAGAAGGCAGCGTCGGCCGTACCATTCTCTGGAACCTGATTACCAACTCCTTCGGCGGCACGGTTTTTCCCGTCAACTTGAAGCGACCCAGCGTCTTGGGCATCAAAGCCTATCCAACTATCCTGGACGTGCCCGACGAAGTGGATCTGGCCGTCATCGTCA
>JAHEJP010000522.1 GCA_024638855.1 Chloroflexota bacterium | reverse complement strand
TGAGGTCGTTTTCGTGGCAATAGGCTTCGATCATTGGCCGGCGTACGGTCAGCAGCGGTCGAATCAGGGTCTGTTCGCTTGAACCAGGCATTGGGCCGGCCGGCAACATCCCTCTCAAACCGCCTAATCCCGCTCCCCTTAGAAAGTGCATCACCAGAGTCTCCGCTTGATCCTCAGCATTGTGGCCTGTCGCCACCAACGGGGCGCCAACTTTTTCAGCCACGGTACTTAGGAATCTGTAACGAGCGTTCCGGCCGGCCTCTTCAATGCTCTCCCCCTTTGCCTTCGCTATAGCCCACACATCAATCCGATCCTGAATGTATTTAAGGCCCCATTTTTGGGCGATTTCTTCCACGAACCTGGCATCCTGGGCTGATTCGGGGCGAAGAGTGTGATCTAGGTGAGCAACCACCAGGCATTTGGTTGGATATAAACCTCCCAGTGATAGCAGATGCAACAAAGTTAGCGAATCAGGCCCACCGGAAACGGCCACGACTATCTTGGGTCTTTCGCAGGATGAAAGGTCAAGCCCCTCCCTCTGGAAGTATCTATCGAAAAATGCCTGTACTTCAGTGTAGACGCTCATCTATTGTGGCCGCGAAATACGAAAAAAAAAGCCCGTGTGGAAACGGGCTAAGCCAGAAAACGATATTTGTCATCAATAGGGCGGGTGGGATTCGAACCCACACGGGGGACTACCCCGCGGGATTTTAAGTCCGCTGCGTCTGCCGTTTCGCCACCGCCCCATATGTGGGGTTACTCCATCTACTTACCGCCACATATGGTGAAATTCGAGTATCGCTAACAAACTGTTCTCTGTAAGTCCGCTGTGTACAAATTGTACCACAGACTGCGCCAGCAACGGAGGAAAATGTCATCCGCCGTGGCAACGCTACCCCAAATGGCAACAACAACTTCTCAGGCGGAATGGTCGTGCATGTGGTTCAGATGAGCTATCAAGGGATGACTTACCCTGGGAGCGTAGATGAACCAGCTTTGTCGGGAAGCAATACGGATATCTTGGTGTCGGATGCGAGACGCAATCGGGCTGAAAGCAAAACCACCAGATGCTTGCCGAGCATCTGGTGGTCTTCTCGATCATAGATTTCGGAATACTCCGCAGATCTTACGTTGTGTTTCGTGTACTAAGGGGCCACAGGCAACAGGACATTATCAACTACGTGTATAATGCCGTTGCTGGCCATAACATCAGCAACCGCGATATTGGTCTGCCGGTCGAGATTGTCGAACAAAGCGAGACTCCCTTTCCCTTGCGGGTAAATTGCGCCGCCGTCCAGCATCCAGATGCTCTTGTTCTTACCATTAATCACGCTGGGTGAGGGACGTCGCTCGCCAACGACATGATAGAGCAAGATTGTAGTCAGCGTATCTGTATCAAACGCTTCACAAATGTTTTCTGCATCCAAGTCCAGCCCGGCGAATGCTGCATCCGTCGGGGCGAAGACCGTAAGCTCGGCGTCTGGATTGGCCACAGCGCCTACCAAGCCCGTGCAGCTCAATGCCGCCACAAGGGTCTCAAAATCCTCACTGCCAACGGCGATTTCTGCAATTGTCTGGTCACCAGGCTTGAATCGCTGAACTGGGTCGGCCGAAGCTGAAGCAACTGCAAATACAAGAACAAAGACAAGAGCGGCCAAAATCACTACCTTAACAGGTTTCATGTTTTTCTCCTATTGTGAACAATGATGAATAATAAGCGGTATTGTGTTACCTAATCTGCGATGTAGATGTGTTGTTGCTGCTTATTGTCACCTCCTTTAGGCATGCAGGTAGGAACAGCGTACTAGTACAGAGGAGCTAGTCGCTCCTTTGATTCATTTCCGCACTCAAGCCCTCATAATCCAGGCACCGATGCGTCCTTAGCAGCCCCTAAGCAGTCTCCCGGCATTGCCCCAGCTGGAAGAGTCGGCAACACCGGGAGCAAGACAGTTGCGGCGGCCTAACAGGACTAACTCCACATACTGAAAGCACTTCTGAGGTTACGACCATTCCACTGGTAAGCTGGCCGACTTGTCTCAACCTCGTCGTTGTCACTCCACGTCAAGACAATGACTTTCGCACCAGGCTCCATCTCCGGCCGCCCCTCGTGGCTCCAGCTAACAACCACAATCAGTTTTTCCTGGATAGCGTTGGCTGCGCGTTCCAATCGTGCAAGGCGGATCTTCTTGTCGTTCATCTCTCCAATCGTTCCTGTAGACTATTGTTATCACAGTGTCCTCTCTCAGGTCCGGGCCACAGGCACCAATGGCTCAGATGCTGCCCCCTGCCAGGAACCACTACACCCAATTTGTCTGCACAATACATCGATATTTACTTGACAGATTATGAACATATGCTATATTCCATTTTTAGAAGTAGGCGAGGCACTTGAAGCTGCTGTCATCTTTGCAGCCTCGCACCACCTAGTCGATATGCCGCTTACCAAACACATCACCCGCACATTTGAGAGGTTCAGGTCAGGTGTCACAAGCTAACCATAAGCTTTCCTGCTACGGAATGACTGAGTACGCTATCATTTCTTAGCCCATTTAAAGGAGATAGGACCATGAAAACGATAGTTATTACAGGATCAAGCTCGGGAATTGGCAAAGCAACGGCTAAGCATTTTGCCCAACATGGCTGGCAAGTGGCCGCCACCATGCGCAAGCCGGAAAACGCAACCGAGCTAGCCCAAATTGAAAACATCAAGCTCTACCAACTCGATGTCACCGATCAAGTCAGCATCGACAATGCTGTTGCCCAAATCCTTAACGATCATGAGACGGTCGATGTGGTGTTAAATAATGCGGGTTATGGGTTGACGGGGCCATTTGAAGCAGCTTCCGTCGAACAAATCCGTCGTCAGTTTGATACCAATCTCTTTGGCCTGATGGAAGTCACCCGCGCCTTTCTACCCCACTTCCGTGCCAATAAAGCAGGCATGTTCTTGAACGTATCGTCAATTGGCGGACGTATCACCTACCCCCTCACCAGTCTCTATCACAGCAGCAAATGGGCAGTTGAAGGCTTTAGT
>JAHEJP010000154.1 GCA_024638855.1 Chloroflexota bacterium | reverse complement strand
TTAACAAGCCTAATCCGGCCGCTAGCCCGAGAACAAGCCAACTGGGTTTCGATGTGTCTTTGCGAAACCAGGTCAACAAGGAATCAATGCCATAAGCTGCCAACATAGCAAAAGGCAGAGCTAATGTGATGACGAATCGTTCCGGCAGGCGAAGCAAGCGCAATACAAATAGCGGTTCTAATAATCTATATAGGGTGGGGATCTCCGGAAACAGATTTCCATTGAAGCGAAGTATTGGTCCAAGGGCTAATAGAAACAGGATCGCTGCCGTCACCAGCCATGGCAAGCCTTCCTTTGGCCGGCGCCAGATGCCCACACCAGCTAAAATCAAGTTAACCAAGCCTAGGTAGACTGGGAATCGTCGCAGTTCGGAGCGATCGGGATAATAATTATTATAGGCTGCCTGGGCCCACTCGCCCCATAGCGGGTGTCCAGGGTCCGGCGTGATGAAAGCCAACAGATCGGATTGCATCACGGATTCTTCGCTTTCGCGCAACAAGCTGCTGGCCGCCACTGATGAACTTAGCTGTTGTTCCAGTAGCGCTAAGGCTGGTGGGGCTAGGAGTAGCGCCCCAACCCCAAAACCGAGCAACAAGATAAGCCGACGCTGCCGATCGTATAGCCACTCGCGGTAGGTAACCAATAGAAAGGTTGCCAACATGATTCCAGCGGGTATTAATAATTGCCAACGGTTGTAGCCTATAAGGCCAATGAGAATTCCCATTACAACCCCATAGCGCCATTTTCCCTGACGAATGGCCATGATAACGAACAGAAATAGCAGCGGGATCCATTGAGTACTTATCAGGTTGGCATGGTCCAATTGGGATAGCCGATAGGGCCAGGCCATGTAAATAACTCCCCCCAAAAAAGAAGAGATTGGACTTTTCGTCAACTCGTTGGCCAGTAGAAAGGTAAAAAAGCCGCCTAATACCAGATTGAGCAAAAAGATGATATTGTAGGTTACGAGTCCATCAAAAATCAGTTGTACCGGCAACCAAAGCAGAGCATTCAGCCAGCCGATATTGTGGGTTAATAAGCTGGCTCCCTCGGGGTAAAACAGATGCTTGGTGAAATACAATGGTTGGTTACTGGTGATGGCTTGTCGAACCCACCAGCTATTCCAGTAATGGAGCAACGCATCGGTTGAGCTTCCGGCCAAGGCCGTCCCAAGATTGGCCACTAATGGCCTAGTCAACCAAACTACTAGGGTTGCATAAATCAGCAGGGCCGCAGCGTGTTGCCATAGGGCTCGTTTGTACAATAATTTATTCATCAAAGCGAGGATTATAACAGTGGCCTGATCCGGGCGCGACTCGGGTAAAGATCGTTCAGAAAGGATTAAGGGACCTTGAGGTCATCTGGTTGGCATATTGTGGGCTCGAATATGGCTCTTTGATGGTTAATGGCGAATATTCTTTGGAACCAATTGAGTGAGTATTCATGACTTACAAGAGACTAAGAATCGTTTCCTGGATATACTACCCTTAGCGCAGACATTCGTTTTTTGTACGTATGCTCGCCAGTTATTTGGTAATTGAGGTGGCAAAGAATCGATCGGTTCATTTTCCATCGACAGGGCACATTTGGTTCGATACCAAAATATCACCGTTCGACGATCAGCGCGTGAGACGCGCTTTTGCATTGGCCATTGACCGAACCAATTATGTCGGGAAGCGGAACCAATATCAGTCCAGGAGGCTCCAGTAATCCCCCTCTTCTATATGCGCTATTTTCTCCTCGCCAAACCGTGGCTTAAGAATCTGATTATGCCCGCCGGTGGAACTATCATGGCCCATCACTTAACGATAGTACCCCATGATTAAGCGAATATGACTATGAATTCCCGACTCTCCACAGATCAGATTATGGTTAATTTGCCAGATAGATTTCGCCCCTTAATGGCGGGTAAGATGCAAGCGATAGTCCAGTTCAAGCTTACCGGAGCTGGAGGCGGTGACTGGACTCTCGTTATCTCTAATGGAGGTTGTTCAACGTCACCAGGCAGTGTCAAACATCCGGATGCCTCCGTCACCATGTCGGCTGCTGATTTCGTCGGCGTCAACACCGGTGCTGTTTATGCGCCAGATATTTTCTGGTCTGGCCAAATAGACATTGAGGGTGACGTGGGGGTAGTCATTGCGCTGGCGCCGATCTTTGGCTGGCAATAACTGGGACTTTCTTGTTCTTTCTTCTGATAAGATCCGGCTCTTTGAATAGCTGAACCCACCTAATCGTCCATGGCCATCGATGACACGCCTTGAAAAAATCAAGCAAATCTGCCAACCCTTTCCAGTCCTATCCTAAAAAATAATATGTGTAAGCAACGTTGCTGAATCTCCTTTTGGTAACTGCCTATGATGTCTTTTGGAAATCAACTTCTGAAGGCAGTGATTTTGGCTGAACCCAAGGAAAACTGCCTTTCAGAATATTCCCTCTAAACAATTTATCAGGAGCGTTAAATCATGAACCAAGCAGTAAAAACGGTTAATGGGACACCAAAAATATCCAGCAAGAAGCAATCGATTCGTTGGGAACCCAGTCATCGATGGGTGAAGGTGGAATTAAACGGACAATTTGTTGCAGACTCCAAGCGCACAATTTTGGCCTGGCCTCGAGGGAATATGATCACTTATTATTTTCCTGTCGAGGATGTTAACATGAATTGGCTGGAGCCTAGCCGCTTCGGCAGTGACGGCAAACAATATTATGATCTTCGAGTGGGCGATGGTCTTGTCGAAGCGGCTGCATGGACCTACCCTGATCCTTCACCAGAGTTGGAACCCTTGCGAGGATTTATTACGTTCAAATGGAACAAGATGGATCACTGGTACGAAGAAGCAGAAGAGATCTTCGTTCACCCCCGGGATCCTTATCATCGCGTCGACACTGTTCCTAGCTCGCGCCGTGTGCAGGTTATCCTCGATGGCGTCACAATTGCCGATAGCCAGCAACCATATCTCCTTTTTGAGACGGGTTTGCCCGTTCGTTACTATATCCCCCAGGAAGATATCCGTATGGAATTGTTAGAGCCTAGTAAAGCCAACACTGTCTGCCCTTACAAAGGCAAGGCTTCTTACTGGTCGATTAAGATCGACGCCGAATTTTATCGCAACTATGTTTGGGGTTACATGGATCCTATACCGGAAATCCCTAAAGTTAAGGGCTTGCTTAGTTTCTTCAACGAAAAGCTTGATATCTACATCGACGGTGAGTTGGAACAACGACCTGAGACTCTTTGGTCAAAATGAAATAAGGTCTATTTTTTGATAATGTTGGCATTTTAGTTAGAACTTGCCTGCGATGACGAGGCCGTCACATGATGGCTTTGCTGGACTTGTTGGTGTAGATAGGTGGAAATATATCGTCATTTCCTATTTCTGGTTGTATGATTGCCGCTGATGCACCAGGTACACTTCCCACCGCCAAAATTTCCTATTTTGGAAACGCCGAACCTTCGGCTTAGAGAGCTAATTTCGACTGACTCACCTGCCGTTCTTCGCATCTTCAGCGATCCTGAAGTGACCCGTTACTACGATTTGGACACTTTCAGCACAATCGAGCAAGCTACCGATCTTATCCATCGCCAGGCTCAACGATTTGAAAGGGGTGAAGCGCTTCGATGGGGCATTACTCAGACTGTGGATGACATCGTCATTGGTACCGTTGGCCTCATTGTAAATCAAGCCAATGCCACTGGTGGGCTGGGTTACGATCTGGCCAGACCTTATTGGCGACGTCGGATCATGAGCGAAGCTCTGGCCATCGTCATTCGTTACGCTATGCGCAGCGTCAACCTCAATCGCCTGCAGGCCCTGGTCATGCCCGAAAATGAAGCCTCAGCAAAGTTATTGGCCAAGCTTGGCTTCACCGAAGAAGGCACCTTACGCCAATATGCTTTCTTTAAAGGCAGATATCAAGATTTGCGATGCTTCTCAATTCTTTGGGAAGAATTCCAAAGCCAGATGGACTAGTCTTTAGGCTCAAACTCTATTTAGCAAGCTAACAAACCTAGACCACGTACAGCAGCATGAATAAATAATGGCAAAAGCTGCCCCCTAAAACGAATAGGTGCCAAATCTCGTGGTGGCCAAAAATATTCGGCCACGGGTCTGGCCATTTTCGATAATAAACACCAAAGCCTAACATATAAATCAGACCGCCGCATAATAGCAGCAAGCCGCCGCCGATTGGCATAAATGGTTTCGCTTGGAAGATGATAATTGTTGGTATCACACCAGCCCAGGCCATGACCGGATAAACCGAGGCGTTTATCAAACCGTGAATCTTGCGGCCAAACAACTTGTAAACGATCCCGGCAGCAGCTACCAGCCAAATCGCAGCTAACATGGACCGCCGATAACCCTCGGGATAAAGATTGTAGATGATGGGCGTATAGGTCCCGGCAATGAGCAGGAAGATGGCTACGTGGTCAAGCCGGTTGAGCCACATTCGCCTCCCTTCAGCTTGCTTGATTCCGTGGAATAGGGTGCTGGTCGTAAAGAGGATGACCAGGCTAAGGCCATATACAGCCATTGACACCATCTTAGGCTGGTCTTGACGGGTCAAATGAAGCAGGACCAGCAATCCGACCACAGCACCCACTCCTCCCACCAGGTGGGTCAGGGCGCTCGCTGGCTCTAATAGCCGCTGGCATACAGGTCTCAATAGTGACCTTAATAAGGCGTGTAGCCCATGTTGAGATCGCATAATAGTTGACATAAATCAAAATGCCGCAGTAGTTGCGTTGCGTTCGGCTACAAACTTAGCCACAGCCGGCGGTCTATCTTTCAACTGCAACACCAAATAGCTTAATTCGGAATCTCTTTGACCATGAATTTGCGCAACATCCAGGGGTGTTTCTTCAGATACTTGCTGATTGGTGGTGGTTCTTCCGGATGACTACGGGCCTGGCGAGGCGTCTCTGGCCATTCAAAAGGAAGATGGACGACGCCACCCGGTTCGTTAATTGCCGTGAGGGCCGATAATGTCGCTTCTAAAACGGCCATTTGTCCGGCAGAATCTCCCGGCTTTCCCAGCAAACGACCTAGCGGATGTTCGATTGCCGCTATACGGGGAGCGCCAACCGAGGCAGTAAAAGCCATGATGGGCGACAAAGAGATTGTTGGAATTCCGGCCGCTTCGATCTCTCTTTGGACCAGTCCAACGGACCGGCAGCAGAAAGGTCAGACTGGAAGTAAGACCACTGCATCCACCTCATCGGCCTGCAGGCCTCGGATAATGGCTGGTGTACTATCGGAGAGCAATACATCTGGCTTAAGGATATAGCCCATGAATGAATAGTGATTTTCGGCCGACCGGCCGATCTTCTTAGCGCTCTCCAACTCACCCAATCGTTCTAACGGCAATATACTATTGAGATCTTCTTCGGCAAACCGGCGATCGATGTGTAAGTGACAGACCTTTATCTCCTGTTCCGTGGCCGTCTTGGGGATCACGCGATAGCTAGGATCACCCCACCAGGGATTTTCTCGTTCCCCTTGCTGGTCGAATGGCTGATCCTCATTGAGGCAAACTCCGGCCGAGCTGATTAAGGCCACTGTGCTTGACTCAAGTGGCTTTTTCAATGGCGTCCAGGGAATCTCGGTTATTGGCGGCTCTCGCTCGATCCATCCTTTCACGATTCGGCGCGTCAGGCCATCTACGTAGCAGAAAGAATCTACTTCCTTCGTTTCATACATCATTCTAACCTTCGCCATAAAACTTCAAAACAGCCTGAATGCCTGCCAGGTTATTCTCCCAATCGGTCTCTTCATAAGTCGGCAGCAATACCGATGCAGCCGGGATGCCCATTTCGTCAAGCGAGTTGCTGGCGTCTCCGTTGACTGTTTGTCCAGTTAAGGTGTCGAAGAGACTTACTTGGTAGCCGGCCGCCTGGCCATAGAACCGGGCAAGGGGATTCGAAACCAGGCTCTCTTTATCACAACCGCCAGCTGACGCCAGCCCACCTGTTACGCGGGCTTGCCAAAAGATTACAGCCTTTGGGTCAATTCGACGCAAGAATTGGGCCAACGATAACGTTTCTGGTTCTGAGAAAGGCTCTTCTCCACCACTATTAGGGATGACATAGCCGGCCCAACTAGCGTCTTTGGTCCAATCGCAGCCCCAATTCCGGTTGAGATCGACACCATTGGCGTTGAGACGACCTTTTAGTTGGCCCGGTGCTAATTCCGAATCAATGTTTACTTCAGGGATGATGATTAAGGTCGCGTCTTCGGGTACTTCTTCTGGATATCTGCTGAAGTATGTGATAGCCTGTTCTGCCAAAACAACGGTACCAGGTGCAAAGCCGGCGTGTATGCCTCCGACAAAAACGATATTATTCGGTCCATTGCCGAATATTGCTGCCTCGATGGTTTCCCCTTCTACCGTCCGGCCGACGCGCAAAGTTCTGACGCGAGATGCCTCGGGCGTTGATGTCGGCGTCGGTATTGTCGTTGGACTTGCCGTTGGCGAGGTTGTCTTTGTTGGCGACGGTGTTGGCAGAGAATCGGTTAATATAATGATTCCTGACGTAGGTGATGACTCGGCCGTAGGAGTTGGGGCAGGAGTTTCAGTTGAGGGCAATGTTGTCGCCGTCAGCATGGCGAAAATAGCTTCCCCTGCGACGAGGGTCGCATCCTGGGCACTGCTGGTGCCTACAGCGGCCTGAGCGTTGTCAAATGCCTGGCCCTCTCGGGTTGCTGCTAATTCGGAATTTGCATTCGATGTCTGTTGAGCAGCGACGGCCATCGAGGCTTGTAATTGGGCATCCCGAGAATTAGCGTTGGATGTCGCTTGTGCGGCGACGGCCGTTGCTTCGTTCTCTTGAGATATGCCCTGGGCAATCGTTGCGGTTGCCGCGCTATAGTCCGATGCAACTCTTGCCGACTGGGCATTCATGAATTGGCGGAAACCGAAAAACATGGCGATCAGCGCCAGCATGAAAGCCGCTGCCAATCCTGAGGCCAAAAAGCGCATTCGCCGCGCCGTCCGTGCTTCGGCGTCGGCTCGCCTCTGTTCTTCTTCAGCCCGGAGCTGAGCGTTCTCCAAATCACGTTGGCTTTGTGCTTCCTCGCTAGCCTGCAAAAACGCCTGAACTACTGGACCTAGATCTTTGCGTTCCATGCTGGGGTGGGCCAGCATGGCCAGGGTACCCTTTAGCTCAGGGCCACCGTAGAGCAATTCCCGCTTTCGGCCGGATCGCTCCCAAGCTCCGGCTGCCTGGACCAAGGGGGATTGCTGCTGCCGCCAAGATTGATTTGATTGGCGGATCGGCCGAACGAAACGGTCGTGGATCAATTCATACCACGTGCCGCCGCCGCGCCGCTCAACGCGGATTAAGTATTGTTTAGCCAGAAGATCCACGGCTTGATTGGGCATTCCTTCCGTTTCTTGAGACCCCTGGTAAACCAGACCTCTCGTCCCAGCTTCTGTGATCAGCTGGCGTTCGAACCAGTTCCGCAACTCCAACTCGGAGACCTCGACCGCCTGCAACACGTTAGCCAGGGCTTGCTCATAGAATTGGGCCAGGGCTGTGTCGACGTCGCCTAATTCGGTCAAATCCTTTTCGGTAATTGGACCAAGAGGTCGGTTGCTTAAATTCTGCCATAATTGGAAACAGACTACCTGCAGCTGCACTGGCTCCACGTATTGGCCAAGGTCTGCTGAGCTCTCATCGAGGCGTTGGATCTGTCGTAAATTATCGACCAGTCTGTGGGCAACTCCCGTTGCGAATGGCCGGCTGCCTAATTCGGCCGGTTTTTCTATCGCTTCGAGGGCTGCGGTCACACCCATCCGCGGCATGTAATACCGGGTCCGCGCACTCCCTAACATCAGATGGGCATAGGGGTCCAGGGCAGCCACGAAATCCTCGCGTAGTGTGAGGATCACCCACAGAAAGGGATCGTCGTCCATTGCATGGCCAAGCTGCTTAAAAAAATCGGCTCGTTTGTTCCAGGCTTGGAGATTCGTGGTTAGGATTTCTTCAAATTGATCGATGATTAAAGCTCGAGGCCAAATATCTAGGCTTTCTTCTTCGCTTGCTGCTTGAACTTCTTTGATTTCGCTGGTTGCTGCTGCCGCTGCTTCAGCTTCGCTGACGTAGCGGTATCCTTGACCACCGTCGACCAAGTTGATCAAAAATTCTGACAGAGAGACGTGAGACAGAATACCCGGATCAGTTAAACTCTGATCCAGGCTAAGGATCAGGTTGTAGACGAAGGGATTATCCACTTCTTCCGGTCGCAAGACGTTGTCGCCGCTAGGTTTGAGACTATCGGTCCCACCCACGCGGCCTACCGGCAACACCTCAAACCGCTTTGATTCTAGTCCTGGGATAAGCTTTGTGTTTACCAACGAACTCTTACCGGCTCCAGATGGCGCATAAAACAAGAGGAGTTGGTTGGCTGTCACCATCGCTAGCAGTTCTTGGGCTTCAACGTCCCGGCCGAAAAAGCGATGTTCTTCTTGTCGAGTGAAAGCCCGCGGTCCCACATAAGGATTGTTATTCTGAGGCAAGGTTACTTCGCTCATGATCCCGCTCTCCGAACCTTGTTCCATTCATCCCACAGACGTTTGACGAAATCGGCCGGTTCTCCCCATTCGACCTTGAAGCGTGATGAATCGAAGTATTCCTCCAAGTATCTTTGGGCAGTTTGGCTGTCGATGACGCCATCCTCTGGTCCGGGAGTCAACTGGATGGCCAGGCTAAAAAGGCTATCGATCCTTTTTTGGGCAGTAATGATACCCCGAAACAAGGCGCGAAAATCCCAATCTTGCAATCGGTAACCCAATAGCAGCAACATCGATTCAGCCAGGGCGGACAGCAAATAGACAGGGATAATTGGCGCGTTGGGATCAATCGGTTGGGAAACGCTCACCAAGAAATCAGTGTAATCGTCTTCGCTTAGCACCAGGGTTGTTGGATATCGTTCGTAGCCATGCAAGTGGTAGACAACTGGATTCTCGGCCGTTGGCACATATTCCTTCTGGGGCATGTGCTCGTCAAGCACCCCGCTAGGCATGCCTCGCCAAAAACAGATCTGGGTTCGCGGTTGCCGCCCTTCAGCTCGCAGCGCCCGCTCCATAAAATCGTAGTAGCTAGTGGTGACATAGATGGGCAGGGTATTCAGCCGTGCCAGCAAGCGCAGGCTATTCTCATCTTCTGTTTCAAATCTGGGATAATCCAACTCGCTGACGATGTCAGAGAAGGAAAGTTCATCAACTTGATTTTGTAGCTCCTCCACTATATCGGCAGCATCAGGATCACTGCTATTTGCCAGAGCAAGCAACGTTTGCTTCAAGAAGGCCAAATAACGTGTTTTTGCCTGTTCACTGTCGTCACTTGTGATGTGGTTGAACTGGGCAACCCTGGCCAGTCGATTGTTGTCTGGAAACGGATAGTTTAGGTTAGCAGACCATAACATGGCCAGTTGTTCGTCAACCGTTGGCAGCGGTTCCGATATATCATCATTATTCGATACCGCTCCATCGGCCTGTTCACGCGTGTCAGAACCATCCTGGCTACTATTCAATGCAAAAATCGGATCGCCATACACGGTATTGCTGATAATGGGAATGACTTTACCCTTACGGATGCGTCGGTTCAAATCGTCCCAATAACTTTTTTCGCTGTCCGGGGCCTGCTGATGCTTTAAAAGATTAATGAGGGCATTGCTTCGTCTCGACCTGCCCATATTACTTCTCCAAATTCAAATCTACATCCACTCTTGCTAAAATGGGAATCATCTTAGGACTACAACGCGCTTGGGCGCCTTACCGCCCAAACCGTCGATACTTATCTTTTAATCAATTTCGAGAACGATTCGGAATCCATGTCTGCGACCAGGTGGACCCGGCTTGTCAGGTGAATAACCATCACGGGAGCTGCAGCGCAGTCTGTCGCGAGGGTCGTCATAGCCACCTCCGCGATAGACTCGTCTTAGGTGGACACCAGCTTCAATATCATTACGGCCGTCATCAACCCAGGGGTAACGGTACCGTTTGTCGGGTTCCCGCCGTTTCTCTCCCCAGATAGTACAAGTCCATTCCCGAATATTACCTATCATATCATAGCAGCCGATTTCATTTTGAGCCGGATAAGCATCGACCGCTGCGCTGGACTCGGCTTTGAAATGGCATCTGATTGCGACCCAGGTGTTTCCCCAGGGATATATGCGGCCGTCCTCACCGCGCGCAGCCTTTTCCCACTCTGCCTCTGATGGCACGCGGTAAGTGCGGCCTGTCTGTTCACTGAGCCATTGGCAATAGATCAGAGCCTCAAAAAAGGTTACCCCTTCAACCGGGTGATAAAGCTTGTCGCCATCTGGGCTCTGACCAGGCCAGCCACTTTCGGGAGAAACAATGCGTCCAGTTTGGCTGATGAAGGCGTCATACTCCTTGTTCGTTACAGGGTATCGGCCGATGCGAAATCGGGGCAGCGTCACGCTGTGCTGTGGTTGCTCGGCCTCTGGAATACCGTCAATCAACGGGCTGCCCATCAGAAAATCGCCGGCCGGAATTTCCACCGTCTCTGGCTCATAAGGCACGACCAACTCCAAGGATTCGCCTAGTAGGACTTTTCGCGTCAGCAACTTGCTGGGATCTGGCCAGATTTGTTTAGGTCGCTCCCGTCGGCAAATGTCTACCACTTCTTTAAGCCGGTCCGTTTTTTCGCACAGGACGAGCATCTCGCGGACCAGCCCACTTTTGGCATCCGGGAATTCCTCGTAATCTAAACCCAGTTCATAACACATATTCCGGATCTCTTCTTTAGAGAAAGCATCTATGATGAGCGTTAACAAGTTCGATGAGCTACTCATGATAAAAGAGTTGAATGCTATCCAATTCGAGAATTTCCGGTCGGCGATATTGATTTGGCTCGATATCTCAAATCAGGAATCCATTTTTTGAAATAGATGGTATCGTCCCTGAAGATCTCCGGATTCTACTGTGCAAGGTTGGGCAAGATCCGTCCGATGATCCGATTATAACATAAGGGGTAGATGGCGCGTTAACCGCTAAAATGATCGGGAACGACAGCTATTGCTTAAGACGTCGCTTTCAGAGCCTTGACGAAGGCCACGTTGGCATCGCTCCTAGCACTTGCCCGGTGATCGTCAGCCTCAGAAAACATGTCTTCCATTCGTCTAACCTCGGACTTCTCAACCAGCAGTCCCGGTAACCAGTCTACTATCTGTTCCGGCGTTGGCAAGTCATCAGGATCAAAGACCCAAAGATAAGCCATCGATCGATCCCACTCAGCTACTAACAGGGTGCCAGACAGGGCCAACGCATCAGTCCCGCTGCCACAGCCCAGGTCAAGTGCCCTACC
>JAHEJP010000521.1 GCA_024638855.1 Chloroflexota bacterium | reverse complement strand
CATAACCCTTAGACATCAAGATTTCTTACTTCATTCGCGTGTGTTGTGATGAACCGGCGTCTTGGGGCAACTTCACTCCCCATCAACATATCAAAGGTACGATCCGCCATGACCGCATCCTCGATTGAAACTTGCAGCAAGGTTCGATTTCCTGGATCCATTGTTGTATCCCAAAGTTGATCTGGATTCATCTCGCCAAGACCCTTATAACGCTGCATATCATACCGGCGATTTTCCCGCTGCAAACGCTTTAGGAGTTCGTTATTCTCAGCCTCGGTATAAGTATAATGCTCTTGTTTTCCTACCTTTATCAGGTAGAGGGGCGGCTGAGCAATAAACAAGTGTCCGTCTTCGATCAGAATCGGCATGTAGCGGAAGAAAAACGTCAATAGCAGAGTACGAATATGGCTGCCATCAACGTCCGCATCAGTCATGATAATCACCCGGCCGTAACGCAGATTCTCGATATCAAATCCATCACCAATGCCGACGCCTAATGCCGAGATCAAGGCTTTTACCTCATTATTGTTTAGGATTTTGTCTAGCCTTGCGCGTTCAGTATTGAGTATTTTTCCCCTAAGAGGCAATATTGCCTGAAAATGCCGGTCCCGACCCTGTTTTGCAGACCCGCCTGCCGATTCACCCTCAACGATATAGAGTTCGCTCTTGGTAGGATCCCTCTCTGAACAATCTGCTAGTTTGCCGGGCAGAGTCATGCTTTCAAGGGCGCTCTTTCTCATGACCAGTTCACGGGCTTTTTTGGCGGCCCTTCGCGCTCTTGAAGCTGTCAAACATCGCTCAACGATTCGTCGAGCATCTCGCTGATTTTCTTCTAGGAAGTCGGCGAATGCTTCCGAGGAAACCGAAGATACAATACCACTTACCTCGGCGTTCATCAGCTTAACTTTTGTTTGGCTCTCAAACTGAGGATCTGGGTGCTTGATACTAACAACCGCAGTCACACCTTCACGAGTATCGTCGCTGGTGAAATTGTGTTCCTTTTCTTTCAAGAAACCGTTTTTACGCGCATAATTATTGATTACTCTTGTTATTGCAGTCCGCAATCCTGTAAGGTGCGTACCACCGTCTGGCGTATGTATCGTATTTGCGAATGCAAATTCAGACGTGGCGATACTGTCTGTGTACTGGATGGCAATTTCGACATCGATATTTTCTGATTCTTTTTGGGCATAAATCGGATCGTGTAAAACCTTTCGATTCCGGTTCACATATCGCACAAATGATTTGAGGCCACCTTCGAAATAGAAACTCATTTCCCTCACAGGAGAGGGTCGTTCATCTTTTATCTTGATAAATACACCCTTCGTAACGAAGGCCATTTCTCTGAATCGGTTGACAAGGGTCTCGAATCGATAATCAACATCATCCTTGAAAATCGTTGTGTCAAATTTGAAGGAGGTTTTGGTACCAGTCGTCTTATCAGCCCGGCTAACCTTCTTCACCTTGGCAACTGGACCTATCGGGATGCCTTGTTCGTATCGCTGCTCAAAGACACCACCATCTCGCTTGACAGAAACTACCATCCATTCGGAGAGTGCATTGACGGCCGCCGCGCCAACACCATGAAGCCCACCCGAGACTTTGTAAGCTGATTCGTCAAACTTACCGCCAGCATGGAGCATGGTCATTACGACCTGTAATGCGGATACCTTTTCAGTCGGGTGTTCAGCCACTGGAATGCCAATGCCATTGTCCGAGACGCTAACACTCGAATCGTCGTGAATTACAACTTCAATGCGATCACAGCGACCAGCTAGTGCTTCATCGATTGAATTATCGACAATTTCATAGACAAGATGATGTAGCGCCTTCGTATCGGTGCCTCCAACATACATGCCCGGCCTGCGCCGAACCGCTTCCAAGCCCTTGAGCACCTGAATACTATGTTCATCATAAGTAGATTTATTTGATGCTCTTTTTGCCATCTAAACTCCTACCTAAATCGATTCTGCTAACAAGCTCGCCGATCGATTACGATAAAAAATGAAAAAAGTCGCGATAAGCGCCGTATTAATAAAGGCGTGTCCGGCGAGGCTCACCAATGTCAACCAAGACCCGTCATCGGCCATTCGCCATAAAAGGTTCGTGCCACTGCTAATTAATATTAGGATGAGCAGTATATTCATCGTTGACATCATGTTTCTGTGTACCATCCGAACGCTTTCTTTGACCGCCTTTATAGCCCCTCGATCGCCAAGCACGATTCCCGGAACTGCCAGGCTCAAATAAAGGGCGACAATAACGACTCCAAACAACATCACTACCGCTGACAGACTTGTACTGATTGATCCCAAAATTACCGCTACAGGCAACATCGGCAGCCATAAGAAGATAAGGATAATAAAGAAAACGATGCCCAAGATAAATAACCGGACGGCACTCCTTGTTACATGTATTAAGAATCTTAAGACAGACTGTCTGGCACCTGCTTGCTCTTCCTCCAACAGTAGGCCAACCAAGCTCAGATAAATTGATGTCAACAATAATCCCATAACAGATAGGCCGATCAGCCAAACAAACCAAGGTAAAATATTCTCAACCTCCATCACCAAAGGGGATAAAGGAGCCTGAGTAGGCACCGCTCCATTCATTAATGCCGGAATTCCTATCAATGGGATGCTCAAAGTCGTGAATAGATTGGTTTGTGCTGCTACCTCAACCATTCCTAATGGATCGACAAGTTCCGAAAAAAACGGATCGTCAATCAACATCGCGGCAGTTTCCTCAACTATTGACCGAATGCTGAGTCTGGGACCAATCCAATAAAACACATCCAATACAAAGGGCAATACAATGAGCCAAAGATGGTGGGTAGTTAGGTCAAATCCGGCCGAAATGGTGGGAATAATGCCTGGCAACTGGCGAGGTTTTCCATTTGATTTCTGATCCATATTAACCCCTCAATTTTACCACATTTGTTCTATCTAAACGAGCAATCTGTGGGGCCATAACGCGGTAATTTCAGCTTCAGTCATGGGTTGGAAGACAAGTCGAAAAGCCCAAGACCCAATAAAC
>JAHEJP010000153.1 GCA_024638855.1 Chloroflexota bacterium | reverse complement strand
CGTGTTCGCAGTCGAAGTGTATGCGGCTTCAAAACCCGGGTCGGTTTGGTCAAAGACTTCACAATCTGCAACGCGCACAACATCTGAGTGACAGGCCTCCATGGGACCGGTCTCTTTTCTCCGTTTCCTCAATTTCTCCCACCGTGAATCCGCCATTGTAAATCTCAAGTATTTGTGACTTGCACGATTAGAACATTTGTGCTATAATTCTGTGACTGAATCAATTCAATACTGACCGCGCCTCGCGCATCAATCGCCGGCCGGGCTGATATCTTTGCTCCAAATCGTAAGCTTAGATTTCCAGCCCGGCTTTTTCATTTGGGTTAACCATGAACCTATTAGATCACTTGTTCAATCTCATTAGAAACTTATCCATCCGCCTAGCCACCATCAGCACCGAAGTAAAAGACGGTCAGACTGGTTGGACCGCCCTCCGTAGCCAGCCCAATGATCGTGACTTTTCCGAGGCCGCCCAGCTATACCGAGACGCCCTTGAAGCCACCCGCCGCAACCCCATGGCCAAGAGCATCGTCGACATCACCACCGACTTTGTGATCGGCGATGGCATCAATATCAGCAGCCCACACAGCCGTATGCAACGCTTCCTCGATAAATTCTGGCACCATGAACTCAACCGCATTGACCAACGCCTACAATCCATATCTGATGAGCTAGCCCGGGCCGGCGATCTTTTCGTGGTCCTGTTCCGCAACGACCAGGACGGCATGAGCTACATCCGCTATGTAACCAAAGAACAAATCTACGAAATCGAGACGGCCGACAATGACTGGGAAACCGAGGTTGCTTATTATCAAGTGACAGACGATCCCACCCAGCCAAAGAAGTGGTTATCCCCGCACCATCCCGACGCAGCCGAGGCCGAGGCCATCATGATACACTACGCCATCAACCGGCCGGTTGGCGCCAGCTTCGGAGAAGGAGACCTAGACACCATTATCCCCTGGCTACTGCGCTACAGTCGGATGTTGGAAGATCGGGTCCGGATGCATTGGGCCATAAGGTCCTTTCTCTGGTTCGTCACCGTCCCCACCAGCAAAGTCACAGCCAAAAAAGAAGAATACAGCCGGCCGCCAGAAGCTGGGTCCATTATCGTCAAGGATGACGCCGAGGACTGGGACGTGAAGAGCCCCACCCTTCGCGCCAGTGACGCCAAATGGGATCTGCAGGCCGTCCGCCATATGGTTGATTCAGTCGGCTATCCGCCCCACTGGCGAGGAGAAGGAGGAGACGCCAACCTAGCCACAGCCACCGCCATGCAACTACGGCCGGAAAGACACCTCCGGCGCCGGCAAAACTTCATCGTCTTCTTGCTCGAAGATCTCATTTACCAGGCATTTAGCCGAGCGGCCCAAATCGACAAGGTTGGAGGAGGAGTCCCCCGCACCCCATTCCACCGGCTATTCCAGGCCAATGTTAGTGACGTTAGCCGCACCGACAACGCCGCCCTGGCCCTGGCCGCATCACAGTTATCAACCGCACTCAATAACCTGTTCACCCAAATACCAGCCGAAAACTCCACCACTCTCACCAAACTTGCCCTGCGTCTCATCTTCAAATTTGCCGGCGAACCCCAGGAGGATGAAGTACTTAACGCCATCTTGCGAGAATCCGGCCGAACGATCGAAGACATCGACGACGCAGCATTGAGCAGCTACACGAACGGTCACGGAATCAAGGAGCTGATCCCATAACATGTTTTCCCCGGCCCGCACGTACCCCCCACTCCCGACCAATAAAAGCGACAACATCTATGGTTCATCAAACGTGCGGGCCATCTTCCAAATGCTTCCGAGCATCCGAGGTATTAATCTATGACTGACCACTCACCACTAACCACTGATCACTTACCACTAACCTTCTCAACCGAATTAAAACTACTGGCCAACGATGACGAAGTCAGCGCCAATTCCAACGGTCGGGCAGAGTTTCGGGCCCGGTTGGTTCGTGCCGGCCGTATCACCACCGCCTCGGGCAAGCCCGGCCGTATCATGATCACCCCCGATTCAATCCAAAATGCTGTAGATCGTGGTCTCTTCGAAGGTCTGGCTGTCTTCGCCGATCATCCCGGTTGGTTCGAAGGGCCCAGTGTCAAGGCCCTCATCGGCATGACCCATGCGGCCGAGTTTAACGGCGTGACAGAATCAGCAGATGCAGTGATCAGGTTCTACAATACCGGCGAAACGGCCGATGCTCGCCTGGCTAACGTCATAGCCGAGACTCTAGCCATGTTCATCGCAGACAAAGAAAAAGGACTACCACCACCCAACATCGGAGTTTCCCTCGTCTTTTGGCCCATTTGGAGGAACAAAGCAGCCAACGAACCAAGATACCCCCTCATCCTAGACCAATTCCAGAAGATCGACTCAGCAGACATTGTTTTTGGCCCGGCCGCGGACGGTCGGATCTTAGAAGCCCTCTCTATCTATGGTCAAACTATTCAAGGAGAAACAAACATGACCGAAGAAAGACCCATTTACGAGACGGCCGTTAACGACGCTACCCCCACAAGTGACGAGACGGCCGGGCCCGATTCCACCCAGGAACAGGCCAATGTAGGGGTGCAGCGTGCTGCGCCTGCACCCACGGTTGACGCCCTGGCAGCTTGGAAGGACGCAGCCGGACAAGAGGCAGCGCGAAGCATCATTCAACACTCGCAGCTGCCCGATATCAGCAAGGAGCGTTTAGCTTCTCAGGTTTGGAATGAACCGAACCAACTCTATCAAGCCATCGACCAGGAACGGGAATACCTAGCCAAGCTAACCCAGCAAAACGTGGTCCAACTTTACGGAGGACCGCCGAGGGGCTCTGGTATCAGCCAAATGCGAACCGGCCTCGATTCGATGGAAAATGCCGTTGATTGGCTCTTCGGCGTCGACAACGCCAAAACGCCAGAACCGCAGATGAGACGATTCGACCAAGTTTACATGATGCTTACCGGCGATTATGAATTCCACGGTGTTTATCATCCCGAACGTGTGTTCCTGGCTGCGGCCGAAACCGGAACCCTGGCCAACATGGCCGCCAACGCGATGAACAAGGTCGTCAAGGCCCAGCTGGCTCTTCTGACCCATTATCGTTGGTATGAAGTAATTGCCCGGCCGACGCCCAACGACGGAAGCCTCCAGAACATGCAGTGGATTTCCTTTGGTGGCATCTCAACGCTGCCCATCGTTTCCGAGGGCGGCGCCTATGATGAGCTGGTGGTCGACGATGTGAAGGAAGCCGACTCGTTCGTGAAGTACGGCGGGTATGTCGGCATCACTCGGGAGATGATCAAGAATTCAGATATTCAACGCATCCAAGCAGTCCCCCGAGCCCTAGCATCAGCATCCGTCAAAACCAGATCCGCAAAAGTCGCCTCCATCTTTACCGCCAACTCTGGTACCGGCCCAACGCTTGATCAGGATTCTACGGTCCTATTCGATCTTTCAACTCATGCTAACTACGCAACAACCGCCTTGGGCTCCGACACAACTGCATGGAAAGCGGCCGCGACTGAGTGTTTCAAGCAAACCGAAGTATCAAGCGGCGATCGCATTGGCGTCTTCCCAAAATACCTGTTGGTTCCGCCAGATCTCTATCACACGGCTCTCGGTATCTTCGGCTACGGTGATGGTATGCCCACCACGTATGCTCCGTTTAGCGAAGACCGAGGCATCGGTGATCCGAGACCAGTCCCTATCGCTGTGCCCCACTTCACAGACACAAACAACTGGTACTATCTAGCTGATCCGTTGGTTTGGCCAGTCGTTCATATGAGCTTTTCCGCTGATCCTTCCGGCCGTTCGTTCCCGGCACCAGAGCTTTGGTCCGCAACGTCTGAAACTGGAGGCCTGCTATTCGCGGCCGACGTTCTACCCATCAAGATCCGAGACGAATTCGCTTACGGCGTCAACGGCTACAAGGGCATCGGCGGTCGAGTAGTCAGCTAACTTTAATCATTGGAGCGGGCCAATATCCCGTATGTGCAAGAACCTTTTGGTTCAACCGGCCGGTTGGTTTTTATTGGATGTTACCACCGCTGGCAATCGGTTGAAGACCAGGCATAAGCAAGGTCAACCAGCCGGCCGGACTACTTAACAAGGAGCGAAGGCTCCGAAGGAGACTCATAATGCAAGGTCACAGAAACACTTACTGTTTTCATGTTCCCGGTACGCTGTCCGCGAACATCGTCATCACTTGGACAGCTTGCGCCGACGGCCGTATCAAACACGTTTCAGCCGGAGGATCAAACGCCAATGATGGTTTGCTCATCCTGGGTATCAGCACCGACACCAACAGCATCTTGGAATCCTATTCCATCGGTGACTCAGGTACGCCCGTCGAAAAAACACAAGCCAACTTCGCCACCGGCAACCCTAGCGGCAAATTCAGCAAAGGTGAAATCTTGGTTGCAACGTTGGATTATGACGGCGCCAGTGGCACCGCCACAGATGACTTTACTCTGGTTATCACCACATTGGAGGGCTAACAATGGCCCGGGCCATCACTAAGAAGATCGAACCGCTAGAGCTGAAACACATGGCTGAGGAGCTAGAAGTAAACCGGCCCATCATGGCTTATCGTGTTGTTGGTGATCGTGTGGAGCTTCATTTGATGGGTGGTAGCAAGGCAATTTTCCAGGATGATGAGGACCGAGGGCCCCGAGAGCTAGAGCTTTTCCTCGATATGATTGGCCGTAAAAAGGTTGGTCAACTTCGAAAAGCGGCCGGCATCGTTGGCATCGAAAACCCGTCCAAACTCAGAAAAGATGATCTTATCGCCGCCCTATCCAATGCAGCCTTGAACGATCCCGAATCTGTTTTAGCTGCCCTACAGTCTGTCTAGCAGGCGCTATGCTCGCCATGGGCCGGCCGTTTACTCCACCTGCGCTCGCCATGGGCCGGCCCTATTACTGATCAATTTACAAGGAGCTTTCCATGACATCAGATCAAGCAATCGCCCCGGCAGGTAAAGCCGCGGCCGTGACACCCAGCGATGCTACCGTATTAGAACCTACCCGCGGCCTTTATTGTGGCGTCTCTGGTGATGTTAAGGTCACGATGCTCGACGGGACGGCCGTCACTTTCGTTGGCCTGGCCGCCGGCGTGGTCCATCCGCTCGTTGTCACAATGGTTTGGAGCACAGGCACCGACGCCACCAGTATCGTCGCCCTACGATAAAGGAACAAAACAAATGTCATCGATCGGCCTCGGTATAAGCCCCGTTTTTGGTCCTAAACTCGTATCTTCTTACATCGAAAAAGTCCTTGCCCTTTCCCCCATCGCTTATTGGCCCCTTAATGAAACTTCTGGCGCTGTCGCCGACAATGCCGAAGAAACGGCCGCCAGAGACGGAGCCTATACCGGCGTCACCCTGAATGACGCAGCCGGGCCCGATTACCAACCAGTTCCCCTCTTCGATGGCGCCAACGACTTTTGCAATATCTACGGTACAAACCCTAATAATCTTGACGATGTTTTTGATTTTGACGAAGGTTCAGTCTCTATATGGGCTAAAGTTTATAATGCCGGAGTCTGGACAGATGGTATTAGGCGCTCAATCTTTCGCGTTTTTGATTCAGCAGCCAACTTCATTTACTTCTACAAAAATACCGTTTCTAATCAAATCCGATGGCAATTTGTAACCGGAGGAGCAGCCGATATAGGATCTAGTGCTACAGTTTCGTCAACTGATTGGGTGCATATTGGCGTGACTTGGAGCATTACTAGTGGTGAATACAATCAATATATCAACGGCGTCGCCACCGTAGACAGTCCGATCGCTTTTTCCACACCCAACACAGCCACTCACCCATTCTCTTCTAATGCTGTCATCACAGGTTCATACACTACAACACCGGCTAACGTTTATTATGGTTGGCTCGCTCATCCGGCCGTATTTGATTCAGCGCTATCAGCAGCCGACATCCTGGCCCTGGCTACTGTCTAAAAATTTATGCACCACATGCAAGGCACCGCCCAAGATTGGCCCGAATCAGTGAAGCGATTACCCGCTCACTGTTCCTTCAAAGCACTCGACCGGCCGGACCTATTCGCCACAGCAAAAGCCATCAAACCAGATATCTTCACCATCCTCCGCCTTTGGGATGACAGCCTGCAGCACTATGACGGCAACACCATCGACTACGGCCGAGTGAAAGCCATTTTCGAAAATCCCAAGCCTAAGAGCCAGGGAGGCCACAACTATGGTATTCATATCAGGATCGGACATTCGCACGCCTATGAATCAATTTACACCCACTTGTCGGCTGTCGGCACAAAGTTGACAATGCTAGTTGAGCACTGGGAACTCATCGGCCTGGCCGGCAACACTGGCAACAGTTTCGGCGCTCATCTTCACCTATCTGTCAAACGCCACGGAACATTCATCGATCCTTACAACAAACTCTCAACTGCCAAATTGAACCGTCAAGTTCAATCGGCCGAGGATCTTTAATGACTGTCCAATACCAACAAGTTTTCGCAGAAAACTGTGAGCTGGCGCCTGATCTCCAGCCATGCGACTGTGGACAACCGGCCGCCCATCGCCTGCAGGTACAATTCCACATGCTATACAAGCGCACCTGCTATCGCCCTTTAGAACATGACAGCTATCGAGTATCCCATAGGTTTATTTATCTCTGTCCTGTTTGCTTTGAACGTGAACAACGACAGAAAGAAGGTTACAAGTAATGACCCTAGAATCCGTTCTCCCCTTTGTTTTGTTTGTTATTGGCGTCTTTTCTCGCGTTTTCCTGCCCTGGCTCAACGAGAGACGCAAGAATCCTGATCTTCCCTGGTCCTGGCGCTACATTTGGCCCCAGCTGGTAACGGCCGTCATTGTCCTGGCTCTGGTGCCGCTCTTCTTCAATCTACAAAATCTAGATACCATGAAGCCCATACCCGCCTATCTATCCGGTTGGGCCGCGGCCGATGTCGGCCGGGAGATAGATAAATTTATCGAAAAGTAAAATCAGGCATCCACAAGACTAACGTCACCAGAGCTATTCTTTTACTGCAGGAGATTGAACTATGGCCACAACACTACAAAACCTCATAGATGATTGCGAAGCCGATCTCGCCGACTCAGGGAATGCCACTTGGGCCGCGGCTGACATCGAGCAATGGTGCCGGGACGCTATCGCCGACATCTCTCAACACTTCCCCCGTACTCTCATCCAAGACATCACCACCAGCCTAAACGATCGCCAATACGATTTGCCGGCCGGCATCCTGGATATTTTGAACGTCGAGTATCCCCAGGGTGAAGATCCGCCCGAACATTTGTTACCGCGATCGATTCACCATCCGCAATTCTGGAATGTAGACGGTTACTATTTCCACCTGCGCCACGGAGATGATACCGATGTCGACGAGTTTCTAATGTCCACCAAGCCCCCTGCGAGCGAAACCATCCGCATCACCAATACGGCAATACACGACAACACCATCATAACCTCCGCCAATATAACTGTCCTTCCCCGACATCAACACATCATGCGAAACTATGTTCTTTGGCGGGCGGCCCTTCAATTGACAGTCATCGAAGAAGCCAGCCCCACTTCTAACAGTTCGTTACTCATGTCCCAATTAGCAGTTAATGTTGACCGGGCCCGGAGAGCTTACGTCGACGCCCTGGCTAAAGCAGTATTTGCCGAAACCCAAAGCGGCCCGGTCTCCTGGCAAAACGCTACCGAAGAAACAACCCGCATTTACTGAACACTGATCACTATCCACTGTCCACTGATCGACGAAGGAGAACTACATGGCAGGACCACTCAAGAAACCAGAACAATTCCGCCGCGGCCGCAAACTCCCCGGTCAGTCTCCCGATGAGGATCTAAATCTTGACACCAACTTTCGCATTTACGGAGGCCCCACCTACACCATCATCGAGAAAGACCTCGTTAGAATCGGTGATATTGGCGTTGGCCGTTTTGTTGAGATTGACCCCAATGGAGTGAAGCTATACTCGAATGATACGGTTCTGATCGAGCTAGACGTTGACGGAAATATTACCGTCGGCTCAGGAGATGAAAGAGTAGAAATCACGGCCGATGGTCTTATCCTTTACAGCAACAACAGCGCCAACCTTGACCTCGGATCTGATGGCACTATCACCATTGGCCCACCTACTTCGGCCGAACGTATCGAGATCTCTTCCGCAGGCATAAGCATATACTCTGCCTTTGAAGAGAAAATATTTCTCAATTCATCTTCTGGCGCCATCGTCATAGGATCGGCAAATGAACGTGTTGAGATTACTTCCTCCGGCGTCGAATTGTACGGCAATGATACCAAGCTAATTGACATCGACACAGCAGGTAATGTGACAGTCGGCGCAGGGACCGAACGTGTCGAAATCACGTCCTCCGGCGTCCAACTTTATGCCAACAACACCCTACAGCTAGATCTACAATCCGATGGTGATATTATCGTCGGTCCGTCCGCTTCTGAACATATCGAGATCAACGGATCCTCAATTAATTTCTATGATGGTGTTATTAAGTACACGGATCTTACGGCCGGCGTCCTTACACTCGGTAATTCTTTCATAGAACACATGACCCTCGATACAAACGGACTAAAAATATACGGTACAGACGGCAACACTGTCAGGGTCTCTTTACAAACCGATCTCGTTCTTGGTGCAGCAAACGCAGATCATGTAAAGATTTCTACAACCGGCATCGAGATGAAAGATAGTTCTGTCGTTCGTGGTCAGTGGCAAACCGACGGAGATATGTTTCTCGGTAGTGACATTTCAGCCCCAGCCACAACATATATCACCATTTTTGCAGCTACCCAAACCTACAACAGCGAATCTATGGCCGCAGGAGATATGCTCATCGGTGATAACAGCGCCAACAAAGCAAACATCTTGTGGGATAAATCTGCCGGCCGCCTTCTCTTTCGCGGTGGTCAGGACACAAAAGCCTACATTGATACAGATGGCGCTATCACGGCCGGCGCGGGAGATGTCATCCTTGACGACACAGGCCTAGCCCTAGCAGCAGGCACAGACACACCCAATCAACTAAAAATAACCGACGAAAGCGATGTCATATTCAAACTTTATTCTCAGGTAGACAGCCAAACCAGCCAATTACAAATAGTCAGCCAGGGTAAAGACAGCAGCAATCACGAAGCCTCGCTCAACTTTACGGCCATCACCGATGATGGAGCTGCCCATGCTAGCGTTGGCCAAGTTTATCTAACGCTTGATACGGCCGGCGATGTGGCTGTTTTATCGGCCGAGCAGATCCGAGGCTTTAAGGTTTGTCGTCTCTCAGGAATCACCACCACCCAACGAAACGCCTTGTCTCCTGTCGATGGGATGATCATTTACAATACGACCACTGCTAAGTTTCAGGGTCGCGCTTCTGGCTCCTGGGTTGACTTTCACTAAGACACTCTGGTGGCTTAGCAGCGGCATTTAAGACGGACGTATAAGCTGCACATTTTGTCCGAAGTGGAGCGGTGCCGGGATGGCAAGATCGGCGGGTTGCTACAACGAGAAGTTTTATATTCATCTGTGTTGAGCAAAAGGCGGCATCAGAAAGTGGCGGGCAGATTAGACCCGCCAAACAGGAAGGCCCAGATGACCTTGACCGATTATTTCGGCCTGACCATCTCTAATAGCGAAACTATTTATACATGGCGCGAATGGCGTTGATATAGTACTTTTCCAAAAATGAATAGCCAAACGTGTTGGTCCTGAGAAATTGCTCAAAGCTATCTGCCAATTCGGATAGCTTTGACCGATCATGATTGTGGCTCACATGATGCCGTGCCGCTTTCCATACTTGCTCTTGCGGATTCAAATCAGGTGCGGCTGGGGGATATTTCATTACCTTCCGTCTCGGATTATCGGCCAGGATTTGCTTGACAGCCGCGCCGCCATGCCATTTTGCCCGATCCCAAAACAAAAGAATGGGTTTGTCTGAGTACGCATCAAGAATCTGCTGTAAATGGATCGCTGTCGCCGCTGAATTCATCTTTTCGGCTCTTGTCACTATCTCTGTCCTGATCACCAGGTCTAGCATGCCATAGAAATTGACCTTGTCCCGCTGGAGATGGGCACGCATGATGGGTGTTTGCCCCATAGGCGCCCTCACGGCGGTGGTTGTCGCCTGCAGATAAAGGCTGGCTTCATCTTCACTGAGATAGACGCCATCTGCGTGCGCCAGGCCGAAATCGATTAGTTATTTTCGACCGTTTCTGCAAATGTGGCCACTTTCCTTTCAGAACGAGACCGAAAGACCTTGGCCGTTCGCTGGTAGCTGAAGCCGCTTTTCTTGAACAATTGCTGGTTGGAGGTCGCTGTTTTGTAGACCAGGTCGTACCATTGTTGCACCACTTGCCGCAGGTCTGCTACCGTCCAATGCAGCCCGCTGGCTGTGCTGACCTTCTATGGACCCAACACGTCGATAGGCCGATATTGATGGAGCTTGTCAGCCAAATCGGCTATCTGCCCATCTGAAAGATGGCGATAATTGCCACACTGGCGCCGATCCTCGAATGCGTTGAGACCTGACGCCAGGTAGCGTGTGTACCAGCGATTGATCGTTCGCCATGGTAATCCAGTCAACTGGGTGATCTCAGTGACGGAAGCATTTCTACCATAAAGCCTGACTGCCTGAATTTTGGTGCGCGTTTCACCATCTTTGCATTTTGTAAATGCCAGCAGAAGTGTCTGGTCTTCTTCTGGCGAGTGTAAGTGATTACGTGTGTTTGCCATGTGGCTTCTTGTGCTACCTTATTTTGTTTTGTCTATTAGTTCAGTTTTTGAGCCAAGCAGTGTCTTGGCCCGAGTTAGGGTCCGGCTGAGAACGCGCACATTGTCGGCTAATAGGCGACTGTCGGTAGGATGATGGATCGTCGTTTCCACTACTGTGCCATCCATGCCCAACTTGCGGCCACGCGTTAACTTGTTGTCGATGGCCAGATTCATGATGCCTTGGTTGAAGGCTTGCAACGCCTGTGGCTGAACGAGATTGGTCCAACGGCACAGCGTGCTTTGGTCTGGTACGACCTGGTAGTAGACCCGGCAGAATTGTCTCAGAACCAGACTATCGGCCACCTGAAGCGAAGTTTGCTGATAACTCAGGTCGTACAGGTGTTTGATGGCCAGCATACGCAGAATGACCTCCACCGGCGTCGACTTCCGGCCAGCGGTCAAGGTTTTTGGAAAGCGTTGTGCTAGGTCGTTACGAATCATGCAGAAATACTCGTCGTCATCTAGCACCTTGTCAATCGCGGCAAGTTCAGGGCTCATCTTGATAGTTAGACCAGGAATTCGTTTGAGAATGTTGTCCGCTTCATGTTTGTCGATTAGCA
>JAHEJP010000520.1:1491-3047 GCA_024638855.1 Chloroflexota bacterium | reverse complement strand
CCGATATGGGCCTGGTCACGCAGCGAGAATTGGGCTGCCAGGTTGAATGGCTGTCCCCGGCCGAAGTTAGCCAACGCTATCCCTTGCTGCTTCCATCAGGCTACGCCGGAGCCACTTTCGGCGCCCAAGACGGCACCATGGACCCCAACGCCGTCCTGCTGGCACTCAAAAAGAAGGCCGTTTCCTTGGGTGCGTCCTTCATCCAGGGCAAAGTAATCGAACTGCTCCAGGCCAACGGCCGGGCGGCCGGCGTGCGTCTAGCCTCGGGCGATAGCTTAGTCGCCAAAGCCGTGATCAACAGCGCTGGCGCCTGGGCCCCCCGGCTGGCCCAAACTGTTGGCATCGATCTGCCCGTCCGGCCGGTCAAGCGCCAGGTATTCGTGGTGGAGACGGGATACAGGCCCCAAGACACCCTGCCCCTCATCCTGCTGCCCACCGGCCTGTACTTGATTCATGAGCATGGCGGCCACTTCATGTGCGGCAAATCCCTGCCCGACGATCCCGTGGGTTTCGACTTTAGCTGGGACCAGAAGATCTTCACCGAACACCTTTGGCCGGAACTGGTCGACTACATCCCCTCCTTCGACCGGCTCAAGGTCGCCAGCGGTTGGGCTGGCCTCTACGCCGTCAACACCCTGGACGGCAACGCCATAATCGGCCAGTGGCCTGAGATCCAGGGCCTTTACCTGGTCACCGGCTTTTCTGGGCATGGTTTCCAACAATGTTTCGCCGCCGGCCGGTACTTGGCCGAGCTGATCCTGGACCGTCCCCCCACCCTGGACCTGGCTATCTTCTCCCCGGCCCGGGTCCTGGAAAACAAGCCCGTCTTCGAAAACGCCGGCCGGTTGATCTGAGTCAGTTCAAGTGGCTCGGCCAGGAGTCTAAGTGATCGACAGTTTGATCATCAATTCATTTGCGGCCTGCATGAAACTGATAGTTTGGGATGAACCATGCATCGCCGCTACAATGCCTTTCATCTCATCACATACCGCACGACTTGAGCTGGTATGGAAGGTGTGTTCCGAGCGGCCGAAAGCGATGCCCCGGCCGTGAGCCCCGTTTATTTTGTTACCACCGCCGTCGATGATACGGCCGATAATGATTATACTGTTGAGTTGGCCAAGAAATGGTCTGAAGCAGGCGCGGAGGTCGACAGCTTTGAATTTGAATCTTCCTTCGATATACCCCATAATTCAATTGATCCGGCGGCCGATGCCCAGAAGAAAGCAGTGGTTTACGCCAAGATCTTGGAGCTATTAGGCGAAGAGCCGCTCCAGTGACCAGAACATTTGGCTCGTTTGTAGGGCAGGATGTTATCCGTCTGTGCATCCAAACTACGAAACGGCACATTACTACCAAGGAGAATGTAAAATGAACAACATCATATCCTTCATTATCGGAACGGTTTTTGGCGCCGCGGTTGCCTTGCTATATGCCCCACAAAGTGGCGAAGAGTTGCGGGCAAATATACGCGAAGAAGCCGAGGTCGAGCGCCAACGATTGCAGGCCCAGTACGAGAAAAGCATGGAAGATCTGCGCGAGCGCATCGAATTGGT
>JAHEJP010000520.1:0-1391 GCA_024638855.1 Chloroflexota bacterium | reverse complement strand
GGCATGTCGCCCGACCTGGAGTTAAAAACCGAGGCCAAAGGCGGCTTTCTCAAATCGTTGAGCCGCTCGGTATTTGGCGGCGAAAGTTTTTTCTTGAATACCTATACCGCCTCCTCTCACGGAGATTCGGTCGCCCTGGCGCCCCCTCTACCCGGCGATATATCCGTCATCGAGCTGCACGATGAGACGCTGCTGGTCCAATCCGGCTCGTACCTGGCCAGCTCTGAAGGGATCCAGGTTGATACCAAGTGGTCGGGCGCCAAAACCTTCTTCGGCAGCGAAGGCTTGATCATGCTCAAGATCAGTGGCACCGGCACCTTGATCGTTTCCAGCTATGGGGCCATTCATGACATAGAATTAGCGGCCGGTCAAAGCTACATAGTCGACACCGGGCACCTGGTCACCTTTGAAGAGCATCTCAAATTCGAGCTAAAAAAGGTAGCCGGCTGGAAAAGCACTCTCTTCAGTGGTGAAGGGCTGGTCATCGAGTTAACCGGGCCCGGCAAAATCACGATACAGAGTCGCAGTCAGGATTCTTTCCTGTCCTGGCTCATCCCCCAATTACCGACACAGACGAGTAGCAGCTAATGAGTAAAGTCTATCTGCATAGAGAGAGCTGGCCCGATAAGCTTTTGGGCCGCGTGGAAGAAGACGGTCGGGTCTACCGTTCAGATCCTGGGCCCGATGACCGGATCGGCCGAGTAAATATCGATAGCGGCAAAATCTACAAAGACAAAACGGGGCCCGATAAATATGTAGGCCGCGTCGATCTGGAAAACGGCAAGGTTTACCGCCATATCCCGGCCGCAAACGACGAGTATATCGGCCGGGTCCGCGAAGATGGCAAGATATACCGTCACCGCGTGGCCGGACCAGATGATTATTCCGGCCACATGGAAGAGTTCATTTCCTTCGCCCATTCCGGAGCGGCTTTTTTGCTGCTGGTCTTGCCGGCCGTCGAAATCTGAACGGGCAGCTAAAATACTCCGCTCAACAAGGTGATGCGCGTCTTCATTTTCCCTTCCCCTGGTCACTATCTGTTATAATGATCCGCTGGGTTCGTTTTTAACGGACCTTAAACCATTTTCATCATTGTATGGAAGTATAAGACAAGACCAGATGCCCGATCCAATCATCGAAGCCGTCGGCCTGACCCGGACCTATGGCGACTTCAAGGCCGTTGACGATGTCTATTTTAACGTCTTCGGCGGCGAAATCGTCGGTTTTTTAGGTCCTAACGGCGCCGGCAAAACCACCACCATCAAAATACTCACCGGCCTGCTCCAGCCCACGGCCGGAACCGCTCGCATCGCCGGGCACGATATTCAAGATGAGTCCATGGCGGCAAAAGCCAGCCTGGGTTTCGTGCCCGATACGCCCAATCTCTACGG
>JAHEJP010000152.1:7691-11392 GCA_024638855.1 Chloroflexota bacterium | reverse complement strand
ACAGAATGGGTATTGGGAAATCAACAAAATCCTCGTAGCTTGCCGGATATGAGGCAAACATGATAAGCCCGTCAAGGCTATCTTCGTTGTTCTTGGCATATTGAGCCGCCATTGCACCTCCGAGCGAGTGCCCACCAATGACCCATGACTCAATTTCCAGAAACTCTTCCCGGATTCCATCAGCACGATTGATACCCGTGAACGCAAGATTAAGAGGCATTTTGGGAATAACAACGAGGTATCCTGCGTCTGCAATGCCTTGTGCGGTAGCGGCATATGCTTCTGGATCAACCAGTCCACCGGGATAGTAAATCAGACCTTTATCTGTGGGGGAACTCGGCCGAAATACGAGCTGCCCATCTTCCCGCTGAACACCGTTTTCCTGCATCACCGCAACTGCACGCTCTGTCGCTTCCTGAGCACTCACAGTTGCCCAACCAACCAGCCCTATCGTTCCGATCAGGAGGATTGCGAGAACACCAATAAACAGCCAACGAAAGATTTTCATAGCACGTAAACCTAGTCCACTATCCTCAAGTTGAGGGTTTTGGTTAGAGGTCAAGAAGTATATTCCTGCCGGTAATACAGAGCAAACCGGGGAACTGACTCCAAAATGTGTCCTGATGACTACTCATTGCCGAAGATACCGCTCTGGGAGGTGACCTGCCCCCAGCAACTGATCCAACTTCTATGTTAGGATCAGTTTATGGGGGGCAGGTCACATTGGATCCAATGAATGCAAGGCATCAAGAGCTTACTTCAGAGCAGATGCGTACTGCTGTGTCTTGAGGGCATAGTGATTCTTTTTCGTTTTGCCCTTTAACATTTCAAGCTTGGTATTTTGATCATTCGTGACGCAAAGCCTTGTAAAGAAGCACAACCTCGCGGCTTTGTTAGTTCACCCTGTCTCTTTGGGTGACAGGGATCGAACTTCTTGAACATGAGATCGATTGTTTGCAGCACAACTGCATTGCCTCAAAATTAATGTTACCGTGGTTGCCATTGACCTGCCCCCAATATATGTACCACCCTTTATGTGAGTCCTTGAGCTAAATGGTGGGGTGGCAACAGTCTGCTTGCCTAAGGAGCGCAACTTGGTCAAAGTGGTATTGACCGTTGGCAGTAGGGAATCGCCAAGATAGACGGTGCCGTCGAGATCGAAAATGTAGGCTTCCTAAAGGCGTCCGGGCTTACTCATTGGTCGACGCCTCTATTGCTCGGAGTTTAATCATCAATATCTTTTGATAATTCAACACCATTCAGTCGCAGTGCGCTTCGCGCCAACATTGGGATCGTAACATTCGCATTTGGCATAATGCCGATGCGAGCATTCGGAGGTAAGGTGACAACGGCCCTATTCACTGCGTCCTGCAAATCCTCCGCTGGAGTCAGCAATAACTGACGGACAAACTCCGTTGCCATCTCAGACACTAACAACACATTTACGCGAGTGGCATCGCGCGCGATCTGGAATGCCTTGTGCGGACCCACGCGAAATCCTTCTTGGGTAAAGCGGGTCAACACCTCTTCATTTGATTGCAGTTCTTTGACCCATTGCTCATAGCCTTGGCTCCCGGTACCCTCTGGACAGGCAGCCACTAAAATGACAGTTCCCCCCAATTTCGTCACCAACGTTGCATGGGTTAAAGCCTTTTGGGCCTGATAGAGATTAATGTCTTTTGGATGGCCGCCAGGTGAGGAGACCACCACATCAAATGGCGCAGTCACATCCACCTGACAAATAGATTGGGCGATTGGAATACCAACCGCCATCACTTCGCCAGGCGTGCCAGCCAGCACTTGTACAATCGCCTTATCATCGTTTAGAATCGCGTTTAGCGCCAAGTGTATGCCAATCATGTGGCCGATTTCTTCAACATCCTGCCGTGCCGGGTTGTGATCGAATTGACCCAGTCTAGACTGAGTATCTGCCATCATGGCGTGGTTGTGGTTCACAGTAGTCCTACCGGCCAGCCCGATGGCCGCGCTCTTTACTCCTCCAGAGAATCCTTGGAACTGGTGTGGTTCAATGTTACCGACAACAACTCGCAACTCAGCATTCATGAAATCCCGATTTATCCGCACAGGCGTTCCCAGACTCGAGGTACCCAGATTAACCAGGTTGGCCGTCTCATCGGCGTCATGGCAGAGCACCGGATAACGATCCAGGATCGCTTGGGGTACAACCGCCGAAAATTCGCCCGACATCATCGGTGCATGTGTGCCCGTGGCGATGATCAATGTGATCTGCTCTGGGGATAGTCCCAGCTCTTCTAGCTTCGCCAACAAAGGCGGCAGCAAATATTGATGAGGTACCGGTCGCGTCTTGTCGTTAATGGCCACCGCCGCAGACTTGGCTCCTACAAAATCCTCCCAATTAGCATCCCCTAAAAGATGATTCAGGGCAACCATCACCGCATAACCCGGATCATTAACTCCGGGATTCTGAGATAGCCCGATCAGTTCCGACTCAAACTGATCGGGAATTATGAAGTCAAGGTGGGACCGTCCGTAGGGGACAGAAAATGAAACCATCTATACAGGGGTTATGTATGGTGGGCGGCGAAACCGCCCACCATACCAATGCGAAATCAGTCAGGCGCTACGATATAGCTTCGTTAAGACGAATTCGTCATGGCGCAGCGCTTCTGAAGCTGTTAAACGGCCGTTTACACATCGAGCCATCATCTCCATAGTCTTGTCTGCTGCTTCGTCCAGCGTCATTTCCAGTGTTAACAACCCGGTGATGTCCACATCAAAATGCTCTGGCATCGTTGAAACCGTCAATGGATTGGCCGATATCTTCATAGTTGGGATTACCGGATTGCCGACGATGTTGCCTTGGCCAGTGGTAAAGAAGTGGAAGACCGAGCCGCCAGCCATGCACAGTGTCACCATCTCGGCGGCCGCGCTAGAGCTGTCCATAAAGTGCAAGCCAGGTCCCGCTGGCACTTCCGCTGGCTTCAATACGGACGCCACTTTATTCCGGCCCATCTTCTCCACATTGCCCAATGCTTTCTCTTCAATTGTCGTCAAACCACCGCGTATATTGCCTTGCGTCGGCTGCGACCCTAGCAAATCGGCCCCAGTGTCAAAGATGAAATCCTGGTAATCCTGAAACGTCTTCATGAAGTCAGCCCGAACGGTTTCAGAAACGCAGGCATCGGCAATGATATCTTCAGCACCTGTTACTTCGCTGGTTTCACCAAATATAGCGGTCGCCCCAGCCGCTATCATGCGGTCAAAAACGCGCCCCACGGTGGGGTTGGACGCCAGTCCCAAAGTTGTGTCGGACTCACCACATTTGGCGCTGACCCATAATTCGCCCAGTTCAATCGGCTCACGCTGTTGTTCAGTAGCATATTGCGTATAATCCAAAGCTTTCCGGGCAGCCATTTCAACGGTTCTTAAATCACCATAACGCTCGATACTAAAGCTGGCGACCGGTTTGCCCGTTTCGGCAACGCCGTTTGCTACCCAATCAGTCCATTTTGGCTCAATACCAATTACCACAGCAGCAGCAACATTTGGATTTGCCCCCGCACCTATCAATGTGTTCATTGTCAGGTCCAGGTCATCGCCAAATTGTAAACGACCATATGGATGGGTTAGCGCATACGTGCCTCGGATCAATGACCCTACACCGGACGCGGCCGCATTGGAAAGGTCATCAATTGGAATGATTAAGACATGATTACGAA
>JAHEJP010000152.1:0-7591 GCA_024638855.1 Chloroflexota bacterium | reverse complement strand
CCAAATTGTAAACGACCATATGGATGGGTTAGCGCATACGTGCCTCGGATCAATGACCCTACACCGGACGCGGCCGCATTGGAAAGGTCATCAATTGGAATGATTAAGACATGATTACGAACGCCAACGCGTCCGTTTTCTCTTCTGTATCCAGTTAATTTCAGGTCCATTATGCCCACCTTATACTTTTCACATTCTGGGTATGTACATGAGCGCCTTCGTTTATGTTCTGCGTGGCGCGGCCAATTACACGACCGTACTTGATAACCTTATGTTCTGTCGCCATACTGCGCAAGGCAATCTTGTGCCCCAGCGGAATCGCTTCAATTGCCCGGACGACAGTCACTTCACCTCCTTCGAGATTGACCGCCCGCACGTTTTCGCCGGCAGCCACATCATGGATAACAACAGCAACGTCATCCACATCATCATGTACTAACGCATCGTGACTCATAGTTTTTTACCTCTCCTTTTCCAAGAATTGTCATGCCAAAAAACACGCTCAGTTTGCGGTCAATAGCCGCTCACTGGTCTTAAACGAAATGACTACCTATCCCATGCCGCCGAGGGAAATGTGCTTTGTCTCTAGGAAGGCATCCATTCCTTCAATACCTAACTCGCGCCCCCACCCGCTTTCTTTAAATCCACCAAAGGGGCAGTTGCTGGTCGAGGGTACACCATCGTTGATGCCGATTGTCCCTGCTTCCAACAACTCTGCCAGCCGCCAGGCGCGTTGTAGATTGTTGGTAAAGGCATAGGCTGCCAGGCCATATTCAGTGTCATTGGCTTTGGCGATCACTTCAGCTTCGTCATCAAAGGATGTGACGGCCGCCACCGGAGCGAAGATTTCCTCGTTCATGCAGCCCGCGCCATCAGGCACATCGGCAAGGATAGTCGGCGCTAAAAAGAAGCCGCTTTCGCCCCAACGTTCTCCACCACATAATAGGCGTGCGCCTTGGGCAACCGCATCATCTATCATGTTCAAGGCAGTTTCTAGAGCGGGTTCGTTGATCATGGCCCCGATCTCCACGCCCTCTTCCAGTCCTGGACCCACCGGCTGCTGTTGTAGCTTTTCGCTAAATGCTGTCAGGAATTGTTCGTAAATCGGCTGCTCAACGTAGATTCGGTTGGCGGCTATGCATGATTGGCCGGTATTGCGGAACTTGGCCATCAGTGTACCTTCAACCGCCTGATCTAGATCAGCGTCGGAAAAAACGATAACTGGGGCGTTACCGCCCAATTCCAATGATAGCTTGGTACAGGTTTGCGCAGCCCCTTCGATGAGCCTTTTTCCGACTGGGGTGGAGCCGGTGAAGGAAATCTTGCGGCAAATAGGATTTTCTAACATTTCTGCGGCGATCTCTGAAGCACGGCCCAACACCACCTGAAACACACCTGGAGGGAGCCCGGCCGCCTCGGCACATTCGGCGAAGAGTAAATTGCATAGCGGCGTCGCACTGGCCGGTTTGAGAATGACCGTGCAACCGGCAGCCAGTGCTGGGGCTGCTTTGCGGATGGACAAAATCAGCGGGAAATTCCAGGGAGCGATAGCGCCAACAACACCTACTGGTGATTTGAGCACCAGGTGACGTTTGCCCGGCGTTTGATGGGGAACTACACGCCCATATGCACGCCGAGCTTCTTCGGCAAACCAGCGCAAATGATCGATAGTGCCGTTAACCTCACCTTTGCTTTGATTCAGCGGCTTACCATTCTCTCGTGTCATAACCGTGGCAATATCATCGGCCCGTTTTCTTACCTCGGCCGCGATAGACAGCAGGTAGTCGCCGCGTTGAATGCCGGTAAGTGCGCGCCAACCAGGTAGTGCTTTCTGAGCATCTTCTAGCGCCTGGCGGACGCCATCCCGGTCTATGGTGGAAACCTCGGCAAAGGCCTCGCCGCTGGCTGGATCAACCACCGGAATCGTCGCGTCGCTAGCAACCCATTGACCATTTAGGTAGAGGGGGTAAGTTTTCATGTTTGGTAATCCTTGCACTAGTAATCAAAGAACTATCAGATAGGATGGTCATTTGCCATGCGAATTCAATTAATCAAAGCCACTTTTCTCCAGCCCGAACCTGTTCCGTCCACCAAGAGAGATCAGCTTGCCAATGTTCTCGCGCCTCAGCGCCCACGTGCCAGTGTGTCGCTTTAAGAACGATTGCCCAACCATCTTGCAAGAAGCCGCCCAGCAATCCCAGGGCAAGCTGGGGTTCCCACCAGCTTTCATCGAAGCGTGATCCGAGCCGTACCACCAGGCGCTGCTTGTAAAAGGCGATGGCTTCTTCTTTGCTAACCGGCAACAGCGCCGAGTTCGTGCCAAGCCCGCGGCCCAATTCGACAGCTGGAGGGGCAGCGACGGCCAACTGCCAATCGAGCAGAATAAGCCGTGAGTGGCCATTTCGCTCCAATCCCTGGTTTGCATGCCGCCAATCGCCGTGAACCAGCGTATGGGGATATTGTTTGAGAGCATCACAAAGGGGCTTAGGTTCCTCAAGCAGAGCGAGGATAAGATCAGCAACATCGGCCGGAACGGCCGTATTTACCATTTCCCATCCTTCCAATATACGCTGAGGCACCTCGTCTGGCCCCTCAGCTTCCCGTTTTCCGGTCGGTGGCGAGAACATCGAGTAGACATCGCATACCTGGCACAAGCCTAGCTTTGGAGTTGCCAGCAATGGCGACTCAAAGAAGGTGGCGTGTAAGGCGGCCATTGCATCCAACATGAGTTCGTTTCCAGATTGGCTGAAGCGAGCGTTGGGCAACAACTTGTCAGATACATCACGCAGAAGGATGGCCCAGCCAGCACCCTCATGGGCGCATGCGACAGTCGCATGGTCGATTTCCAGCGGTAGCATGTCTAGCAAGCCTTGCTGCCAGAGCATAACGGAGCGGCAGTGTACGTCGTTGGTCGCGCGCATCAACCAGTCAGTTTCTAGGGAAACACGTTTCAGTATGAGCTGTGTTCCGTGGCCATGATTGACCTCGACTCGCATCAGGCGGCTGCCAGACTTGTTGTATTGGGCAAGCAGCGGATAGGTGGCGACGGTAGATACCCGCTGACCAAGCAATTCGCTTAGTACTATCGGGTCTAACATCTCCTTAACCGACGGGAATAGGTCGCGTTTCATCACACAGTCGGCTGCGATCAGGACCAATCGCCTGTGAATTGGGGCAGATAGTTGGCGAAATCCACGAGGAAATCCGCCAGAATTGCTCGTGCCCGATCGATATCGTTCATCATTGGGTCAACCAATAACGCTTGCAAAGCCAGATCTTTGTCGCCGTGAAAGGCAGCATCGACGACAAGCGAGCTGTAGGCCAATTCACGGCGGCACAATTCGGCAATCCCTTCCGGTAGCGGGCCCATGCTAAGGCCGCGAATGCCCATACTCGATACCATGCCGGGTACCTCAACAATGGCATCGGCCGGTAGATTAGGGATGAGGCCATTATTGGATAGGTTGAGTTGGTGCATGTATGTATTGAGATTGTACGTCATCCCTTCGATGATTTCAGGTATACCTTCACTGCGAAGACCGCGCAGTTCCTCCACAGAACGCTTGCCAGAGATAATGTCCTTGGCTTGTTGAAGTCGGTCGGCGCGCCGTTTGCGGTTGCCATCAAAGCTCTGCAGTTCCAGGTTGTACTTTTCCCACGGCTCAGTAACCGGATCGTGTGTCCACGGCAAGAATTCACATAGATGTGAGTCTCCTGGGGTTGGCATCAGGCCGAAAATCTCGAACATATCGCGGCTAAGTGGTTCAAAATCGCGGCGGAAGCCATTCAGCCATTTCTGTCGGATTTCCGGGTACAAATCTTCCCCTGATTCCCGGTCTCGAATATCGTAGGCCCAGGAGAAATGATTAATGCCACAAGCTTTAATATCCAGGTATTTGTAACCAGCATTCATCACTGGCTCCAGGAAAGGCTTGTTGCGGTAGTTAGTGTGCAGGTTAAAGCCAGGCGGAATTTTCACTCCGTAGCGGTCAGCAACCAAGGCCACTGCCATCGCGTACCCCCACAGCAGTTGATGACACAGGCCAACGACTTTGACGTCAGTGTAACGTTGCACTGCCAACGTGAGCCGGATCATGGGGTTGACGAAGTTTAGATACCAGGCCTCAGGGCACAGTTCTTCCATGTCGCGGGCGATGTCGATGAGCAAGGGCAGGTTACGGGCTGTATGGGCGAAGGCGCCCGGGCCGCTGTTTTCGGCATAGGGCTGGCGCACACCGTGCTTGAAGGGAATTTGCCAATCCTGTTCCCAGACAGTTTCCCGAGGGCCAACCTGCACGGAAACGATGACAAAATTGGCCTCAGGCAGAGCGGCCCTCCGGTCGGTGGTGGCTGTGATGTGGGCTTTGGCACCCCATTCCCGGTTCACTAATTCGGCCAGGTTGGTCATGACTTCAAGATTAGGTTCGTTGATATCAACAAGCTGAAGCTCGACTCCATGCAGCCGTTCCGAACGCAGGATGGATGAAAGCGCTTTGAGGCCAAAAACAGCGCTGCCAGCGCCAATGTAGACGATTTTAGGTGGTTTCACGATTCTCATGTCTTTATGGAATCCTCACACCCTTAGAACAAGTCGTTCCCATAACCGTTATTCATAATGAGTCTGGTCCCAGAAGTTAATGAATTTGTCAATACCAAAGTTGGTGTATGGATGTGCGAAAGCGTCTTTGTAAACAATCATACCTGCTGTGACGATATCTGCCCCTAAAACCGCCGCGTCGGCAATCTGGCGGCCGTTCCGCACGGCTGCCACCAGAACCTCGGTGTCAAACCCATAGTTATCTCGAATGGCCACCACGTCTTCTACAAAGCCTTGGATTTCTTCACTGTTTGACTCTTTCCAGCCGATGAAAGGCGATACGTAATAAGCGCCCGAACGCATCGCTTGCAGCGCCTGAGTGGCCGAGAACACCAAAGTGACGTTGCAGCGAATATCACGCTCGGCCAATAACCGTACCGCTTTGAAAGCCGGCTCCACACACTGTAGTTTAATCACAAAGTTAGTACACAAAGCAGCCAACTTTTCCGCTTCGGCTACCATGGCATCTGTGTCCATGATATGCGGGTTCACCTCAACCGAGACAGTCTTGTCTGTGCCTTCCATCAGAGCGCCGATCTCTTTGACGACTTGCAAGAACGGCTTGCCCGACACCTGTACATGGCGTGGATTGGTTGTCACGCCGTCAATGTCCCATGCATCAAGTGCATACTCGATTTCATCAACCATTGCGCTATCTAGAAAGAACTTCATTGTTAACTCCTTGAATAGAGCACGAACAAGCTTAGCGCGCTACTTCATGCCAGTCGTGGCAATCCCCGTCGTGATGTTGCGTTGCAAGAAGGCAAATACTACAGTGATTGGCAACAGAGTTAGGACAGTCATGGCCAAGATCAAATGCCACTGGATGTTCAACTCGCCTTGAAAAGAATTAAGACCTACTTGCAATGTGAATAACTCGCTCCGGCTCAGAACGATAAGCGGCCACAAAAAATCATTCCAGCGCCACATTACCGAGAAAATCGTCAGTACGGCAAGCGCCGGTTTGGACAGCGGCAGTATCACCTGAGTGTAGACGCGCCACTCACTGGCGCCATCGATTCGGGCCGAGTCCAACAACTCATCGGGTATTGTCAACATGTATTGGCGCAACAAGAAGACGCCCGTCGGTGTCGCCGCGCCCGGAATGATGACACCAAGCAGATTGTTGTTCCAGCCCACACCATTTATGACCAGGAAAACCGGGACTAGCACCACCGACAAAGGCACCATTAGCGTTGCCAGCATGATCAAGAAGATCGCATTGCGCCCTTTAAAATGGTATTTCGCCAAGGCGAAAGCAGCCATGCTATTAACGACTAGCGTCAAGATTGTGGCAAAAACGGTCACCACTACACTATTGCGGAGATAGACCCAGAAATTGAAACTCTCGACACCTTCCGCGTAGTTGTCGAGGGCAAAAGATATAGATTCAACCGGCTGGCGGTCTTCGATATTCACTTTGATGATTTCATCGGGCTTGACCGGATCGATAAGCTGGGCTTCTAATCCTATTCGCCGCACTTGGGCCAGGGCTTTTGTTGAGCCATCTTCAAGTGTGACGGTATAAATAGGTAGCGGTTCTTCAAATCCTTCAACCTCAATCACTTCTTGGCGGTAAGGCAGCAGGCGAGGCGGATACTTCACAATTTCACCCGATGATTTGAAGGATGACAATACCAGCCAGATGATAGGACCAAACATGATAATGGTTCCTAAGGCCAGGTAAACGTAGGTGAGAATATCGGTAATATCCAGCCGTCCTCTCCCCCGCGTCCGTGTTAAGAATGTTGTCACTGCGCTCATCGTTCTTAGTCCTCCTGTCGGCTAAGGCGCAACTGGAACAGTGTCAGAATCACCAGGGCCCCAGCCATCAGCAACGACGCCGACGCAGCAATACCATATCGTTTGACGGCGCTGGTAAAGCCATTGTCGTAGATGAACTGGACCAGGAATTGGGTTGCTGTGCCCGGACCACCACCGGTAAAGGCAAATACCACATCAAAGACCTGAACAGCCCGTATTAGCGACAGCACCAAGACCACGAGCAGATTCGGCATCAGCAGCGGCAGCGTGATTTGCCAGAATGACTGCCAGGCGCTGGCCCCGTCAATGCTGGCCGCCTCATAAACATCCGTAGGTATGGCCTGTAATCCAGCCAGTAAGATTAGGGTATAGAAACCCATGAATGCCCAGACGCTGATCATCACCACCCAGAACCTTGCCCAATCTGCGTCAACCAGGAAGGGCGCCTTATCGAACCCAAACCCGTTGATGATGGCATTAAGGACCCCGTTTTCCTGAAGAATCCATTTCCATATCAAGGCCACGACAATCGGCGACAGCAGGACCGGGTAGAAGAAAACGCTCCGAAAGAAGGCCCGCCCCCTGATGCTTCGATTCAAGACGAGAGCAGTCAGGAGCGAGAGAATCACCATGATAGAAACCTGGGCCACCACGTAGCCGATGCTGTTGAAGACGGCTCGCCAAAAACGATCCTCGCGACAGGTATTGGGATCTAGAAAACTCTCACAAGCCAATAGCTGCTCAAGATTATTAGACCCAACAAACGGCCTGTCGGCGGGGAAAAACTCGATACCTCCGGTCGCCGCGTACCAGAAGTTGAGCAGCATCGGGAATAAGATAAAAATGCTGAAGATGAGCAAGTTTGGCAGGACAAATACGTAGGGCATACCCCGAAGGCCCACGATTCGTTGTAATGACCCGAAGAAAAGATCAAATGCTGATACGACGATACCAAGCAACGAGCTAATTCCTAGGCCGATCAGACTGCCCGCCATTTTGATCGGGTTCGTGACTGTTTGCACTGTCATAAGAACAAGACCCTCCTGCATCAAACCGGGGCACAGGTTGCCCCATGCCCCGGTTTGCTATTAAGGGGTTACGAAGCGGCCTCGGCTATAGCGTCGTCAATATCTTGCTGTAGCCGTTCCAAAGCTTCATCCAGAGTCAGTTCCTCGGTCAGGTACTGGGCAATGCGATTAGCGCTGTTGCGATAGTAAGCAAAAGCAAAGG
>JAHEJP010000151.1 GCA_024638855.1 Chloroflexota bacterium | reverse complement strand
TGATTTTCCGGTGATTGTTTTTTTTGCCTTTTCCGGGAGTATCGATGGGGGCTGGACATAGTCCAGCTCGGAGTTTGCTTCGTGAACATCCAGGACTGGCGCGAATGTCCACTGGCTGGACGTAGTCCAGCTTGGGAGAATGGTTTCACCACTCTCCGCCGGGGGGGTCGGTGAACGTAGTTCAGCCTGGTCATTTGGGGCGATTTTGAGCCAAATGGTTGAGCCAACTGGTTGACTCACTTGGCCTGGGTGGAAGGGTGGGGTGGCGCAGATTTGGGAACATAGCCAATTGTAGCACAAATGTTCTGATTCGACATGTGTGCTGATTTTGGCGAAGGGTGGTTCGAGTCCAGATAGCCCCCGCTAAAATGATAATTCAATAATTACGGATCGCTTTCCACTCTTCTCTTAGATGGATAATCTATATACTCGCTATGGAAATCAATCCACAGGTTTCGCTAGTGGTATAAGTTTCCGCATGGTGAGAGGAAAAACTAGGGATTATTAACCGGCGGGGTCCGATCCACGTCTTGGTCTCAGCGCGTTATGGCAAAATGACATTGATCGTTTCATTTTGGCCTCATTTCTATTATAATGCTCGATATTATCCGGCCGATCCAAAGTAGATATCGTTCAAATTGTGTTTTCTGCACCTGGTAGGTAGGTTCTCTAAGCAACGATGACGCTCGATATTGCCCTAACTTTGCTCATCATCCTGGGCGCGATGGTCCTGTTCGCCACGGAAAAGCTGCGGGTAGACGTGGTAGCCCTGCTGGTCCTGGTTACGGTCGGCATTTTGGGATTGATTCCGCCGGACGAACTGTTTTCGGGTTTCTCTAACTCGGCCGTCATCACCGTCTGGGCGGTCTATATGGTCTCAGGGGGATTGTTCAAGACCGGGGTGGCGGACTCGATGGGGAAGGCCATCCTCAAGGTGTCCGGAAAGAGTGAGGCGGGCCTGATCGCCATCATTATGCTGACCGTAGGGGTGATCTCGGCCTTCATGAACAACGTGGGCGCGGTGGCCATGCTGTTGCCGGCCGTAGTGGGCATCTCGAGGCAGACCAAGGTGCCTGTTTCCAAGTTGTTGATTCCTCTAGCCTTTGCTTCCTTGTTGGGCGGCGCGATGACCTTGATCGGCACGCCGGCCAACATCCTGGCTGCCGGCATCCTGGAGGAACGTGGCCTGCCCACCTTTGGATTCTTTGAATTCACACCTATGGGGATCGTCGTGCTCACAACTGGGGTCCTGTACATGGTCCTGATTGGCAGACGGTTTCTTCCCATCCGAGAGGGCGCAGAAGGCAAGGAGGATGTCTACCGGTTGCGTGATTACATCACGGAAGTGCGCATCTCAGCTGACAGCCCGCTGAACGGGAAGACGCTGCTGGATTCACGCCTGGGTAGGGAGTACGATCTCAATGTGCTGGCCCTGCGACGGGAAAACGGTGAGCAGCCGGTCTTGCACCGGGAGACTGAATTCTATGCCGGGGATCTGCTGATTGTCGAGAGTTCTGCCTCGGATATGGTAGATGCTCTCCAATCCTTAGGGCTGACGATCGAGGTTGACTACGAGCTCGACATCGACAGCCTAGAGCCGGGAGACGTTCAGATGATCGAGGTCACCGTGGCGCCAAATTCACGCATCGTCGGAAACAGCCTGCGGGTGGCGCGTTTTCGCGAGCGGTACGGCTTCACTGCGCTGGCCATCTCCCGCCAGGGGGAATTGATCACCCAGAGGCTGCGCGATGTTCCTTTACAGTTCGGGGATGCGCTGCTTCTGCAAGGACCGGAGCACCGAGCCGTGGAACTTCAGCAGGGGGATGAATTCCTGGTGCTGGAACCGATGGAAACGGAGCAACTGCGGCGCAATAAGGCGCCCATCGCCATCGGGGCGCTGCTGCTGGCGATCATATTGACTATCTTTGCCGGTTTTAATATCGCGCTGTCCATGGTCATCGCCGCCTTGATCATGATCCTGACCGGAACGCTGACCATCGAAGAGGCTTACGAAAGCGTGGACTGGCGTACGGTCTTCCTGGTGGCCGGGATGCTGCCCCTGGGGTTGGCGATGAATGAAACCGGGACGGCACGATTCCTAGCGGATCTCATGCTGGGCATTTTTGGACCTTACGGCCCTCGGGCGACATTGGCAGGCATTTACTTGTTGGCAGCCTTGGTCACACAACCTATGTCAAATGCAGCAGCTATCGTACTGATCGTACCTATCGCCCTCGATACGGCCTTCGGATTGGACGCCAATTATAAGACGTTCACAATGGCGGTGGTGATTGGCGCGGCCACAAGCTTTTTGTCGCCGGTGGGTCATAAGGCTAACGTGCTGGTGTTTGGACCGGGTGGCTATAAGTTTACGGATTACGCGCGCGTTGGCGCTCTGTTAACGGTCATTCTGCTCATTGTATCGATGATCTTCCTGCCTATTTTCTGGCCCCTCTTCCCGGGATAAAGACGCCCTTACTTTTTTGGCTTCATTCAATAATATCTCCAACGGTGACTCGTGTTTTGCTAGGCTGGATTGTAAAGTCTTCGCGAAACATATCATTACCCAACCTTTTTAAACATACACGGCGAGAATCCGTAGGACTGGATACCTGCGCAGGCATGACAAAGAAAGGGCAATTGATAACCTTTATTTCACCAGAGCACTTGTTTTTTGTTTGAGCGGGTGGGGCTACGGCCGGCCAGGTCTTGGATTTATGCCAGCATGTCACTCAGTTGTTGTTTAAGGACCCCTATCTCCAAATTCATGCAAACAGACCATTCCGCCAGGAAGAGAGCGGTAAAATGGCGTAACGCTTCGGCGTCAGTTTGAGAAACCTGTTTCTTTTCTTTATTGTGGGCCGACAAATCGCGAAGGATCTCGGCGATAACCACAGGGGAATTAATCGGCTTCACTTTGCTGATCTGAACTTTGCGTTCGGTTGGGTTCGCATCCAACGTGCGAGGGGAAAGTTCTAGAACGTCTAGCGCTTCTTGCATTTCAACAGGCGAGGCTAAAGGACGTAATAAGTCATTAGTCAGTTTTTCTAGTGGCAGCCAAAACGTGCTGTCATCAGTCTGTACTCTGTAGTATTTGTTCTTGCGCCCACCGATATCCTTAACCTCGGTACCCTTGATCTGCCCCACACCATGATGTCGATGCACGATCCAGTCTCCTGACGAGTAAGCTAACGTTGTCGCTGTCATGGAATCTCCCTTCGCAGTTCTCGCTCTTGCCTAGTCGCGAACCACTTCATATCTCCCTATCAATGCTCCGCCCGGAACAGAGGCGTTAAGATTACGTATATTTTCCTCAGAACAGGAAAACAAATCGTTGAATCGGGTAGCTTGCTGCACTATCCTCCGCAGTTCGTGTCACCGGAAAAAAGAAGAATTTGTTATGATCGTGGTGCACTCTACACGAATGAGGTGCAAAAATTCGAGGGCGTCAACCAATTCTATCATACTCATAGGGAGTATTTGTTAGCATACAGCAGATATGGTTTTTGCGCTACTTCTGTGATGGTCGCAAATGGCTGCCCAAGAGAAATTCTCGGGTTGATGTTTCCCGATTCTGGCCAGCTATCAACTTCCTCTAAGCGCTAAATCACGCCAGAATGTGGGGTGACTCCGCCATAATTACACAAGACACATAAACGAATCCAGAATCGGGCCCTTGTTAAGGAGCGTTCGAGTTGCCCGCGCCTTTTTGCCGTCGTATCAAGTCGCGAAACCAGATGCCACTGTCCTTGATCGTGCGCTGCTGAGATTGGAAGTCAACATGAATCAGGCCAAAGCGCTTATCGTAACCGAATGACCATTCGAAATTGTCGATTAGCGACCAAACAAAGTAACCACGCACATCAACGCCTGCCTCAACGGCCGCCGCAATCTGGCGAAGATGTTGTTCAAGGTATTGTTGCCGATTTGTATCATGCACACGGCCCGCCACTATCTTGTCGGCGTAGGCTGCGCCATTCTCCGTAATATAGATTGGTATATTGCCATACTCTTGCTTAAGCCGGCATAACAATTCCATGATGCCTGCCGGGTACACTTCCCAACCCATCTGAGTGAATAACGTACCGTTCAGGCTGAATTCCAGCTTTGCCGGTTTGGGCAACACGGCCGGTCGGGCTTTATAAAAAGGAACATACCAGGCATTCTGAAAGAGCACGCGGGTATAGTAGTTGACACCCATAAAGTCCATTGGTTGGGAAATGATCTGCATATCCCCCGGCCGAACAGTTGGGTGAAAGAGGCGCAGTTTTTTCCACAATGGCTCAGGGTAAATTCCATATAGTAAGCTATCAAGGTACAAGCGATTGAAAAACTGATCACCCAGCGCGGCGGCCGCCCGATCACGCTTGGTATCGCGCACCGGGTGGACTGGCATCAGGTTAAGACTGATGCCGACCTGAAACTCTTGATCTTGCCCCTTCAACCTCAGCGTAGCCAGACCGTGAGCCAACAATTGGTGATGCACAACGCGCAGATAAGTCCATGGATTCCTCCGGCCGGGCGCGTGGATACCCAAAAGATGTCCCAGCGTCGCATATACCCAGGGTTCATTTATCGTAATCCAATGTTTGACCCGATCGCCCAGTCGAGAAGCGACCAACTCGGCGTAATCGGCAAAATAATAGGCACAGTCCCGATCACCGAATCCGCCGATATCACTCTGTAATGCCCAAGGCAGATCCCAGTGAAACAGGGTCACAAATGGCGTTATACCGGCTGCCAATAATGCATCTACGAGGCGGTCATAATAATCCAGACCGGCCTGGTTGACGGCCCCACGGCCATCCGGAAAAATACGTGGCCAGGAGATGGAAAAACGATAGGCGCCAAGGCCCAAGTCGCGCATAAAATTGATATCGGTTTGGAAATCATGGTAGGTGTTGCAAGCCACTTCGCCATTATGGTCCCCATCGATCTTGCCGCGTGACCTGGTAAAACGATCCCAGATTGAAGGACCTTTTCCATCGGCGTTCCAACCTCCCTCAATTTGATAGGCCGATGTGGCTGTTCCAAATGTGAAATCAGCTGGAAAAACGATGTCTTTATTCAGATCGGTATTCATCAATTATCTATGTCGCTTGGGTGAAATGTGGTTCATTCTTTAATAAGAGGAAAACCTTTGGAAATGCGTTTTTCTTAGTAAACGGAATCCCCACCAAACTGGCCCAGTATTTCCTTCAGGTTTTCAATAGATGTCGTCAGGCGTGACGGCGGAACAACAACCCCGGTCTCGGCCAGGTTCCAAATGAGGTCAGCTGCATCATAGGCTGCCTGCGGCCGCCCCAGGCGCTGGGCGTTGGCTTTTCTTTGCCGGTATAGCCGGCCGTCGTCTGCAAACCAGTGCGCCATCCCTTTCAGCAGTTCTAACGGTTGGAGGGTCATATCGGCCGCCCCTTCTTCGACTAGCAACTGGGCATTGCCGGTTTCCTGACCGGGAATCACCTGCATGATGAACATCGGCAGGCCGCAAGCTAATGATTCGGTAACGATCAATCCGCCCGCCTTGGAAATGACGCAGTCGGCCACTTTTTGAAAGTCGGGCATATTCGATACAAAGTTGTAAACATGAGTTTGAACGTGCCATTCGGTCGATAGCCAGGTTTCATAAAGTTCGTCATTTCCACCAGCTACAGCGACGATCTGGTATGGAAAACCAGCATGGTTCAATACGTTGACAAACTGGTCTAGTCCTTCCACGCGTTTGCTACCTACTACCAAGATGGTAAAGAGGTCTGGGTTCCAGCCTAACTTCATACGCGCTTCTGCCCTTGAGGCCGGCAAATCGGCGAGCGAGGGATTGACCGGCAGGCCGGTGACATGCACACGTTCCTCATCGACACCTCGTTCAACCGCCAAATCGGCTGCGATCTGCGTCGGAACTAAATAGAGGTCGGTGTCCTTATCAAACCACAGCCGCTGCAAAGAGACCAGGTCGGTAACGACGGTGGCCATAGGTATCGTTTCGGCGTTGAGGCGGCGATAAGCTTCTAGCGGGTACTGGTAGGTCGGAAAAGTGATGACCACCACATCAGGCTGATGTTGGCGAAGCAGGCGGCCGATGATGTCGTAGGTCAAGACTACGTAAACCATCTCGGTCACGCTCGTCGTCATAGCCAGGTCAGTCATGTGATAGCCGAGTTTGTAAAATTGAGGCCAATCCCGGGCTAGTTTGTCGTAGTCACTCTCGGCGCTGCGCAGGAGCGATGGCGCCTGAGGATCATCTAATGGGTTGGCAATCACTACCTGGGCTCGTTGCTCATAGCGTAACTCAAAGGCTTTGGCCAAGGCATTTGCCGTACTGCGGTGCCCAAAACCGGCATCGGCCGTTAAAATAAGTATGTTCTTGCTTTCCATTAATTTATCCTTAGAACGTTTCTTGACCTTGTGCGACAAGGTTCAATGTTCTTCTTTTTATCCCCACAAGATCATCTTCTTATCTTTAAGGTAATCGAGGAAGTTTCCAGAGTTGGGTATGGTTCTCTTGTGTTATCACAAGTGTTTTACTTTCCTGGGACAACGCCGTTTAAAATAGTCCGACTATTATACTGGCATATTTCTTTTGATCAGGATCTGTTAATGACATAGGAGAGATGTATCAGTTGATGGTGTCAACCGTATTGCCCATGTTGGGAATGCCGGTATTTATCCACATCCCAACGCTACGATTTGTACGCATGTCATCTTGCCCTTTGCAGCAATCATCCTAAAAATCGCTTTCGAAGGGCATTTTTATTGACCGCCAATCATTAACCAATCTTCTCCTCGGGCCAAGAGCCAAAAATCCGGTGCTGAAATCAATGCACGAAGACCAACACTCATGAAGCAACCGGAGTTTAGTGAGTATCCGTTGTGTGCTGTATAGTAGATGCTTTTGGTGTGAAAAAACTTTCTTTTTACAATAAATATTCTTGTAGAATTATTTCGGTGTGAACACGTTCACTTGGAAATGTCTCGGCTCCCTTGCTTCATTTTTTATCCGCGACATATTTTATTATAGTTGATTGCTTCAATCCCCCCGGTTGAATAAAGGAGGTAAAAAGATGCTTAAATCATTTGGACGCATTTTCGGTATCACGAAACTATACCGATTCAGGTTGGTATCGTCGCAGGTATTGCTGCTGATATCCGTCCTGGCAACGGTCGGCTTCGCTACCCTCACCCAGGGAATGGTTAACCTGGGTATGGTGGAAGGCGACCCGGAAGCGGTTCTGGATATCGGATTCTGGATGTTGGTACTGGCCGTCATAGCCGGGGTTACCATGGCCATCGCGGCCGGCCTGGCGGTCTTCTTTTCGCAGGGTACGGCTTATTATGTCCGTTCTCGACTCTACGAAAAGATCCAGTCCTTTTCCTTTGGCAACTTTGATCGGCATCCAACCGGCCAGCTGATGGTTCGGCTCAATGCGGATGTGCTTAACGTTCAGAATGGCATGCTCTACGCCCTTTTACTCGGCCTTTATGCACCCTTCATGCTCCTGGCGACCCTGGTATTGACCGCCTTCAATACACCGGAAATGTTGTGGGTCCTGTTGTTGGTCATCGTCGTCATGGCAGCCTTAATGGCTTTGCTTGTTCCGCCAATTTTTCGTAATTTTCAAGAGCGCCAGGCCAGGTTGGATGACCTGAATAATGCGCTGCAAGAGAATGTGACCGGCATCCAGGTGGTCAAGGCTTTCACAAGAGAGGATTACGAGATTGAACGCTTTGAAAAACGCGCCGAAGCCATGCGCCAACCGGCCTATGGAGCGGCCTGGCGGGTAGCTTACCTCAACCCCCTTTTAGTTGGGGTGGGGCAGATAGCCATCATTTTTGGCATTGGTGTTGGCGGAAACCAGGTGCTAAGTAACGCCGGTTTGGATGTGGGCCAGGTAGTCGCCTTTACCCAATACCTGTCCCTTACCATCTCACCCCTGGCGCTTTTAGCTATTGTGATTCCCATGCTGCTTCGGGCCGATACTTCGGCCGAACGAATTCTCAAGGTGTACGATGATGAACCGATGATAAAGGAAGATGAAGGCGCCCTGACTTCGGCTCTGGCAGATGTCAAGGGTCGCATTGTCTTTGAGAATGTCAGCTTCGCCTTCCAGCGGCCTGATGGAAAATTAAATCCGCCAGCTTTGAAGAATATCAACCTGACAATTGAACCGGGGCAGCAGGTAGGTTTTCTGGGGGCCACCGGCGCCGGAAAATCAGCCCTGGTCAACCTGATCCCTCGCTTTTACGACGTAACCGAAGGTTCAATCACCATCGACGGCGTCGACGTGCGCGACATTCCCCAGGACAACTTGCAGCAAATGGTGGGTATTGCCCTGCAAGAGGCGGTATTGTTCAAGGGCGACTTACGATTCAATCTGAAGTTCGCCCAACCGGAAGTGGAAGACCAGGTTATGTTTGGAGCGGCTAAGGCGGCCGATTCCTGGGGCTTCATCAACGGCCTGCCCCAAAAATGGGAGGCTCCCGTCGCCCGGCGCGGTTACAATTTCTCTGGCGGTCAGCGCCAGCGCCTGTCCATCAATCGCGCCCTGACCCAAGAGCCGAAGATCCTCATCCTGGATGATAGCACCAGCGCGCTGGATGCCTCTACAGAAGGTCGGGTGCAGGCGGCTATTCCAAAATTCACCCACGGTATAACGACCCTTTACGTGGCCCAGCGCATCAGCGCCGTCATCGAATTAGACAATATCGTCCTGCTACAAAACGGCGAGATCGTGGCCATGGGTAATCACGAACAACTACTGAAAAGCAGCCCGCTATATCAAGAAATCTATAAATCACAGCTGGGCGGTGGCATCACTGCCGGCGTTGAATTGGAGGAGGTGGCATCATGACCGAAGCAACAACAGCAGAAAAAATCCTCGAGGAAAGTGAGGAAAGGCCAAAAGAGAAAGCCATCGACAAGAAGAGTAAAACCGGCGAGACGCTGAAACGGTTGACGGTTGGCATGTCCGGTGGGGAAAACAAGGGCAAATTCATCTCGGGCACCATCCTGCGCTTTTTTGCTTTGATGGCCCTGGTGACCTTACCCTTCATCACCGGTCAAGCAATGAATGTCATCAACGAAGGCGGTGCCACTGAAGATCTGTGGCAATGGGTCATCGGTGGCGTTATTGCCGGGGCTATCTTCCTGGTATTGAGTTTTTTGGCCGATCGCACCTTCGCTAGTCTGGCTACGAAAGCGCTGTATAAGCTGCAGACGGATCTGTTCAAGAATCTGCAAACCTTGTCAATGGGCTTCTTCTACAGGACACCAGTTGGCGAACTGTTGAGCCGGATAACGAATGATGCTGAAGTCGTGGCCCAATACTACGAACAAGGCATCGCTCAGATCATCCGGGCGGTCATGTTCATCATCATGATCATTGTCGTGATGCTGGCCATCGATGTGCGCCTAACCGTCGTCGCCATGCTCATCGTGCCAGTGGTGGTGATCTCAATGCTGGTGATCACGCGTATCGCCAGCCCAGCCTTTGAAAAAATGCAGGAGCAGTTGGGAGAAACCAGTGGTTTCCAGGAGGAAACGCTGGCCGGGCATAAGGTTATCATCAGCAAGCGACGGCAGAGCTGGGCCGACGAAGTCAATGAAGCTAATGCCGCCGACGTTTTCGACGTGGGCAGTAAGGCATTTTTCACTTCGCTCATGCAATTTCCACTGACCCAGACCCTGAGCTATATTCAAGTCGTTATGGTCTATGTCGTTGGCTCATTGATGGTCATTGAAGGGCAAACGACCCTGGGTACGGTGACGGCCTTTGCCGGTTACGTAGCCCTGATGGCTTCGCCTTTATCCCAAATCTCCAACCTGGTTTCCTCGGCCCTCAATGCGGCCGCCGGCGGCGAGCGCGTCTATAATATCGTCGACGAAGAACCGACGGTTTTCGATGCGCCCGACGCCATCGAGTACGAGTTCAAAGGCGGGCACATTGAGTTCAAAGATGTCGACTTCGGTTACGTGCCCGGACGTTTGATCTTGAGAGACAACAACTTTGACGTCGCCCCAGGCGAATCCATCGGCATCTGCGGCCCAACGGGGGCCGGTAAGAGCACCATCATCAATATCTTGACCCGATACTACGACATCAACAGCGGCCAGATCCTCATCGACGGTCAAGATCTAGCAAAACTCACCCGGGAGAGCCTTCGTAAACAAATCGGGGCCGTGCTACAGGAGGCTTTCCTCTTCACTGATACGGTGATGAACAATCTTAAGTACGCCAATGCGGAGGCGACAGATGAGGATGTCATCGAAGCGGCTAAGAAGGCTAACGCCCACGACTTCATCATGAATCTGCCCCAGGGCTATGACACCCTGCTGACCGAGCGCGGGGCTAACCTGAGCCAGGGCCAGCGGCAGATGATCACCATCGCCCGGGCCATGGTGGCCGATCCTAAGATCATGATCCTAGACGAAGCGACCAGCAACGTGGATACCCGGACTGAAAAGCTGATCCAGGACGGTCTGCGGGCTTTGATGGCGGGCAAGACCAGCTTCTCTATCGCCCATAGATTGGCGACCATTCGCGACTCCCACAAGATCATGGTGGTCAACGGCGGCGAGATCGTCGAGATGGCTTCGCACGACGAGTTGATGGCTCAAAAGGGCTTTTATTATGCCTTGTACATGAGCCAGTTCAAAGGCGCGGCTCCAGGCGGCATGGAAGCGGTGGCCATGGACTTTGTGAGTACATAAATGATGTATCTGCAAGGAGTGGGCGATGTCGGCTCGAGACCTGGATGTTGAACTGTATGACGTGTTTGTCGGCGATTGGCCGGACGAGATGGATTTTTATCATGCAGCGGCCGCACGGGCAGATGCATGCGGCGAAGCCGTACTCGAAGTTGCCTGTGGGACGGGACGTGTCGCGATCCGTCTAGCCGGGGCAGGCGTACAGGTTACGGGACTGGATCATTCTCCGGCGATGCTGGGGGTTGCCCGCTCCAAGAGTAGCGGGATGCCCAAAATGCACTGGGTAGAGGCCGATATGCGTGATTTCGAGCTAGGTGCGCGGTTCGGTCTGGTGATTATTCCCGGACATGGCTTCCAGAATATCCACACGGCAGATGATCAATTTGCTTGTCTAACGTGTATCCGGCGTCATCTATCCCTGGATGGGACGGTCATCGTGCATCTTGATCATCAAGACCTGGATTGGCTGGGTAAAATCGGAAAGCATCCATTCGAGACGGTCAAATACGGCGATAAACTGACGCATCCAGTTACCGGGCAAATCTGCCGTATGTCATATACATGGGCGTATGAACGCGCCACACAAACCGCGATATTCCAGAACGCGTGGGAAGTGTTGGATGCTGATGATGAAGTGGTGGAACGGTATGACAATGAACCGGTACGGATACATTGCCTCTTCCGGCAAGAGATGGAGCATCTC
>JAHEJP010000519.1 GCA_024638855.1 Chloroflexota bacterium | reverse complement strand
GACGATATTATTGCGCATGGCCACGTACGCGCCTGCGGGCAGCTTCCATTTGTCTGGAGCGGGCGGTTCTGGTTCAGGTAGGGCGGTGATGGGCCGCGCCTGGACAATGGCCAGCTTACCCACGGCCAGGGTCCACTCGATATCCATGGGCAGGCCGTATAAATTCTCAATGCGCGCGCCCAACCGGGTCAGCCCGGCCGCCTCTTCATCAGAAAGGACTGGGCGATGGCGTTGATGATCGGGGGTGGATTTCTCTTCCGTGCCCTTCCCCCGGCGGGCGGTCATCACTCTCTTGTCGGCCGTCTCTCGTTCCAGTATCTGTCCGCTTGTTTTGTCCACGATGAGGGTGTCCGGCGTCACCAGACCGCCCACAATCGCTTCGCCCAATCCCCAGGCGGCGCTGATCATGACCTGGTCGCGCCGGCCGGTGAGTGGATTGGCCGTAAACAAAATGCCTGAGGCTTCGGCCGGCACCAGCAACTGTACCACCACGGCCAAACTGATTTGTTCCTGGCCGATATGGTGTTGTTGCCGGTAGCCAATGGCCCGCGCTGTCCACAAAGAAGCCCAACAGCGCTTGACTGCCTCTTGTACTGCTTCAGGGCCGCAGACATTGAGAAACGATTCCTGTTGCCCGGCAAAAGAGAGATCGGGTAGATCCTCGACCGTAGCCGACGAACGCACGGCAACCGCCGGATCAGTTCCCGGCAGCTCCCCATAAGCGAGGGTGATAGCCTGGGCGATTTCCTCTGGCATTTGCCCGTTAGCGAACGAATCCTGGATAGTTAACGAGGCCCTCTGCAATGTGCTGGGCTGGTCGCCATCGGCCGAAGCACAAGTGGCCGAGATGACCGATCCCAGCCTGTTGTGGCCGACAAAATGGTCATAGGCGGCCGTGGTCACATGGAAGCCGTCCGGCACCGGCAGTCCTGCGGCCGACAGCCGGGCCAGGGAAGCGCCTTTGCCCCCGGCCGTAGCCAGATCAGCTCTTGAATCGGACAAGTGCAATATATATTGGGGGTTCATCATCTTCCTCGTTTATACATTTGATCGTTCGTCGATACGAGTGATCGAAAGCAATGTCAGGTTCAAGTCCCAGAGTTTATTCAAGATGCCCCGCAAGGCGGATTGGTCCACGATCCCGATGGTCATGGAAGTGACCAAAGACTCTTCGCTCTCGCCTTCATAGCTGAAGGCCACCCCGCTTAGCCAATCTGACCAGCGCTGGTTCAACTTGCCCTGCACCTTGATTTGGTAGGCGTGTCCGCTTTCCGGTTCGGTTACTGCTTTCATATCTTTTCCGATGTCACTCAATATTTCACTTAATACAGCATATAGGAAAGGAAAGCTGGATTGGATCAGCTGAAAGTATGATTGAGGTATGAAAAATGGTCTGGATTTCAGGGCAATGGTAATCCTAGGGCTAGGGGGTTTGGGAGATGGCGTCATTCCATTTGTGACTGTTCCTGATATCTGCTTACAGGAAATTATATTGCGGGATAAATGCCTAGAAAATCCCCAGCCCTCGCGCTTTGGCCACGGCCTGCGTCCGGTTGTTGACTCCCAGTTTGCTGTAGATATTGCCCGTATGGCTCTTGACAGTGGGCAGCGATATGAACAGCCGCTGGGCGATTTCCCGGTTGGTCAGTCCTTCGCTGATCAGTTGTAGGACCTCTAACTCCCGCCGGCTCAACGGTTCGACCAGCCGGACCGCAGGCATCGCCGCCCTTTCTGGGGTTTCCCCGAGGGGCATAGCAGCCAACAACCTCCCGGCGTAATGTGACTCGATCCTCGCTTCCCTGAGTTCGATGAGCAAGCGAGTCATGGGTTCACCCTCGTCTATGAACGTGCGGACGTACCCTTCCGACCGGGCGAGGTTGAGCGATCGACCCAAGGCTTGTCGCGCCCGGTCTCCTTCACCTACTGATGAGAATGCTAATGCTATCAGGGCCCATATTTCAACCAGGCTGCCCCCTCGTCCGGCCGCTCTGGCCGCCGTCAGCAGGCTCTCCAGCAAGGCCAGGGCATCATCCGGCTGCTCGGCCGTTAACCAGGCGCGCGCCAGCGTCAGATCTTCAAACTCGCGCGAATATTCGCTAGGGCCAACCAGGCCATAATCCTTTACCCAACGTTCTGCCGAGTTTAAATCACCCTGGGCTAGCCACAGCCGGGCCTGGTAAGCGGGGATACGCGTTGACAGGTAGCCACCCGGTTGCCCTTGGGCGAGTTGGATTGCCTGGCCAATTGACTTGAGACTCTCGTCGAATTGACCCAGCGCTTGTTGGATCTGGGCCTGGGCCGTATAGGCCGCTGCTAGCGCGTGGACCGGCCCGCTCTTGCGCAAAAGACCGGTACCTTCCCGCATTAACTCCTCCGCTCTGATTAACTCATTTTGTTCGTAAAGAATCCCAGCCCAGGCTATCAACGCTGGCCCGGCGGCGGCCGTGCGTTGGTGATCGATTTCGCACATGTGCACGGCCTCTGCACAGGTCTGCGCCGCCTCACGGAGACGGCCCTTGAGAATCAATACCTGGGCCAGGCCCGTCTTGAGACTGGCCGTGACCACAGGGATTCCGATTGCCTGAGCGGCTTCTATGGCTGCTGAATAGGCTTCGCCAGCTTGGTTGGCATCTCCTGCCTGAAAATAGGCCAGGCCTGAGATGGTTAAGAGGCGCATTCGGACTGGAATTTTGTCCTCAGGCATTTGGGCCAGCAGTTGCTCGGATTGGCTGATGGCTTGCTGGACTTCGCCGAGCAAAATCGCGTTGGAAACTTGGTCAATGCCGATCTGCTCCAGCAACTGATCTCTTTCTGCACCTGCCGGTAGATCTTGCCCTAGTTCCTCTTTTAACTCTTGCAGGGCAATACCGGCCGCCTGTGGTTGGCCATTGAAGGTGAGAATTCGCGCCTTATATAATCTTAGGCGAGGCCGTTGCTGAAGAAGCTCGACGGGTAAACGATCCAGCCAGGCCACGAGAGCCGGGGCGTCCAATGCTGACAAGGTATCGGGTCGACTAACCGCCGCTTCGATCAAATCGGCCGCGCGCTCAAAATC
>JAHEJP010000005.1 GCA_024638855.1 Chloroflexota bacterium | reverse complement strand
GGCATTTCGAGAGAGGGAGATGTCTTGGATTTGGGTGTTGAATATGGCTTGATCGATAAACGAGGCGCTTATTTTCGCTACGATGATCTTTTGTTGGGTCAAGGAAGAGAAAACGCCAAGACATTCCTCGAGGATAATGTTGAGATGGTAAACACAATTGACAACCTGATACGAGAGGCTGCCGGGTTACCTCTATTGCAATATGAGTCCTTTGTCGAAGAAGATCTTGTGGCCGAAGATGAATAGACTATTCAGGTAGTGCTTCAGGATAGTCTACTAAATGATTATTTTTTTGAGGTTGGTGCCAGCCAACGTCAACGCGTCATCGGATATGTGCAACGATTCTGAAATAATCGGCTGCCTCTCGTAGAGTCAGCAATTCGATTCTTGGGTGCATTGTTATCTTAGAGACTGCAGGTTACAATCCGCGAAATATATTGACACTGATCGTGGCGTTGTTATAATTGCCACTCTGGTTAACAATGTCCTGATTGCCCCCCTTGGTTCATGAAATTGTTTATCCATTTTGCTTGACAACAAGATGTCTTAGTTAGGCACAGTCTGCAACTGCGGCTGTTTTCTGGAGAAGATTGCTATGGTAGAGGATGCGGTAGAATTGGCAGAGGAAGAGGAAACAAGCGAGGCGCCGTCGACGCCTAGCGCCATTAGTGAACTTGAGCCCAAGATGTCTGTCAGGGGCACTGTTACAAGACTCGAATTGTATGGAGCATTTGTCGATATCGGCGTTGGTTCAAATGCCATTTTACACATATCTAAGCTTGGCCAACGCGTGAATAGAATTTCCGACACATTGTCCATCGGGGATGAGATATCCGCCTGGGTAGAAACGGTCGACCCTGGACGAGAACAAGTTACTTTGACGATGATCGAGCCCCTTGCTGTAGATTGGGGCGATTTGAAGGAAGGTCAAGTTTACAGCGGTACGATTACTCGAATAGAAAAATATGGCGTATTTGCTGATATTGGCGCAGAAAAAGAAGGGCTTGTCCATATCAGTGAGCTCAGCCACGAATACGTCAAACACCCGTCGGAAGCAGTTAAAGTCGGTGAGGAAATCCAGGTAAAGGTAATTGGGTTTAACAGGCGAAAACGCCGGATCGATCTGAGTCGAAAATCGTTGCTTGATTCACCAGAGGCTGAGGTCGAAGAAATTGAGGAGTTAGACCTAGAAGAGCAGGAAATTGAGCTTCCGACAGCAATGGAAATCGCTTTGAAGCGAGCGATGACTGAGACGGGTCGAGAAGAACCTCCTGGTCAAACACGATCTGGTAAAACTCGGTACCGTGCAAAAACAATCAGAGAAAAACAAGATGAATTGTTGGAGCGCACTCTAAAAATGAGCCAGGAAGGAGCCGAATAAACAGGACACTTTTTGGTGTTTGCTTTTGACAAGGGATTCGAAAGCAGAAAGCTATAGGTTAATGAGCACTTAGAAGACTGTCTCTGGCCAGTCGATCATAATCGCCTCGAGAAAGGAACCTTCCCCCACATATTCCACATTCTCAGGAACTTTCACAAGTGCATTCGCACCAACGAGCGAAGATAGCATGTGCGAACCTTGGCCCTCAAAGATACGAGCCCGATACTGACCGCCCTCTCGTGTTACAACTGCACGCAAATAACTTTCACGGCCGTCTGATTGTATTTCGTCCTCAATTATTACAGTCAGTGGCTGCCTCTCGAGCTGTTTATAACCAGACATCTTCAATATAGCCGGCCTGGCAAATCTATCAAACGAAACCATTGCCGAGACTGGATTTCCAGGAAGTCCCAGGTAAGGCACGCCTCGGTAAAAACCGAAGGTCAATGGCTTTCCTGGTCTCATCCGTACGCGCCAGAACAGAATGTTTCCATCGAATTCGAGGACACTTTTTACAACATCATAAGCGCCGACTGAGACCCCGGCCGAACTGATTATTAAATTGACTCCTTTATCAATTGCCAACTGGAGTCGTTCTCTGACTGAATCCTCGCTGTCATTGGCGACACCCAAGATGACAGGTTCGGCATCACAAGCCAAGACCTGTGCTGCCTGCGTATAACTATTGCTATTACGAATCTGTCCAGGTCCCAGGGGCTGGGCAATATCCACCAGTTCGTTCCCTGTTGCCAAAATACCCACTTTGGCTCGACCGATCACAGAGACCTTCTTATATCCAAGGGAGGCAATCAAGCCAAGCTCTTGGGGTCGCAACACACAACCAGGCGACAAAACCTGGTCGGCAGCTTGGATGTCTTCTCCTGGTAAACGAACGTACGCTCCAGGTCTGACCGCTCTGTAAATTTGGATAGAATCAGGCAGAGGTCGACTCCGGTCTTGCCAACGCTCATCTGTATCTTCAACTGGAATGACAGAATCCGCCCCATCAGGCATAGGCGCGCCGGTTGTTATTCGTGCCGCTGATCCTGTTATTATGCTGATCTGTGGACTCTGGCCAGCAGCGATATCGGCGATGACCTTCAATTTGGCAGGATTATCTTTTGTTGCCCGGAGCACATCCTGCGCTCGAATGGCAAACCCATCCATGGATGAATTGGCAAAAGGCGGTAAGTCATGTTGAGCAACAATTGGCTCTGCCAACACTCGATGCAGCCCATCGAGTAAATTTGTGGGAACCGCTGGTAGCACCTGAATCGCATCCAGAACGGTTTTTAGCGCATCAGAAACCGAAAGATATTCTTCTTTGCCCAATTAAGGCTCCTGGCTAACACGACCTGGCTGTTGCTGCCCATCCAGCTTTAAGGACACGGCTTCAATTTTCATGGCCTCTAATACATACCCAATATGATCCCATAAAGATAAATTGCCATCAAAACATGCTAGGCTGAAATCATTCGTTACTTGCTCCACATGTTCCCGGTCAACGCCAGCGGCAAAACGCTTATCTTTCCACTTCTTACGAATTGACTTCAATCTCACATCCCGAATATCCTTGGAGGGCCTCACCAAAGTGGTTGCAATGATTAGCCCGGTTATTTCATCACAAGCCAATAATGCGAAATCAATTGGTTTCTCTCGGTAGACACCTGTTCCAGCGCTGTAATGAGATAATATTATTCGGATTATTTCCTCATCCCAGCCACGTTCCCTTAGGATGACGGCGCCTTCCATTGGGTGATGGTTTAGGTCTGGATGAATCTCCCAGTCAAAATCATGCAAGAGACCAACAGTTTGCCAATAATCTGGATCTTGTTTTAGTCGCAGGGCATAGAAACGCATTGCGGCGCCAACAGCGAGCATATGACGCTGCAGGCCAAAGTCTCTTATGTATTCGTTGACTAGAGCCCAGGCTTCTTCTGTACCATGTTTTGGGATCACGCGATTGAACCTTTGATGAAAAATCTTCTTCGGTTGAAAATATCTGAATGTCTATTCTTCTTTCTTGCCGTTGGCTCCACAATCACAGTTACCTCCCTCGTGCTTGGAACATCCGGATGCCGCTTTTCGTTCGAGCGCTTCCAATTCCTCCATAGGCTCAAACTCGTGTTGGAAGACTTCCTTCCTTTCACCGTCGATAATGACAATTACGGATTCACGTAAAACCCTGACATCCTTTACCAGACCCTCGCCATAAGGTGTCCCAATTCGTTTGCCGACTTTTGGCAACTGTTTCTTTGCTTTAACATATTGTTCATATTCATAAACGAGGCAACAACGCAACCGGCCACACATGCCGGTTATCTCTTGAGGGCTCAGTGAAATGCCTTGTGCCTTGGCCATTCGAATCGAAACTGGGCTGAACTCCGTCAAGAAAGTGGAACAACACCGAGGTTGTCCACAAGCCCCATGTCCACCAAGGATCTTGGCCACATCTCGCGGACCAATCATCAACATTTCAACGCGGGAACGAAATGATTGGTTGAGAGTTTTGTGAAGTTTTCGAACATCTAGCTTTTTATCTTCAGTGGCATACATGAATGTCAACCAACTGCCGTCATAACTGTATTCAGCTTTCACAAATTTCGCATCGACGATGCCTAGTTGACTTGCTTTTTCACGACAGGTTATTAAGGCTTCAAGTTCTTTTTGCTCCCATATTTGCTTCATCACCAAATCGCGCGGAGACGCCTTGCGCTCTATAGACATGATATTTCTGCGCTTATCAATCTGATCTTTTTCGATATAGGTGATAACCTGTCCCATTTGGCGGCCGCGTTTCGTTTCGACAATCACGTGGTCGCCCGGATCTAAATCCTCCGCGTAACCATTTGTCTTAAAATGATAAAGTTTACCTAATCTCTGAAATCTTACACCAATGACATTGGTCATTTAGTAACCCCGCAGTCTACTCCTGAAAAGCCCAAGCAAAATATCGAAAGTCTAAATTGTCAATTAAAACATATGTCTGCACGATACACAATGGTTAATGCCTTCTCTTATTTATCAAAGGAAGACTATCTGCGCAAACTATTGCTACATACCAAGGACAAGGTTTTTCTCCTGGCACTAAAAGAGGATGACCGCCTCAGGAAGGACAAATAGTGACTCCCCAGTCAATTTACTTACCTGTTACCATATTAACCAACCATCTGAATAGGGATCATATTCGACTGGTTGGCGATAGTTATCACACTAATTCGCGCGGCGATAATGGGAGTGATTGCAACAAAGGCTTTAGCTGCCTCCGAATCTCTATCCACGACAACGATTGGCTGTCCAGCATCACCACCGACTCGTACCTGGGCATCTAGTGGAATGGAACCCAAATATTCGACGTCATTATTTCTGGCCAATTGCTCTCCAGCTCCAGAACCAAAGAAATCACCACTCATGTTCTCCAAAACGCCTATGATCGGCACATCCAGTTTTTCAAACATCTTCAAACCACGTAGAGCGTCGGCCGCGGCAACTTGCATTGGCTGAGTAACAATAATCGCACCCGATAAAGGCACTGATTGGGCCAATGATAGCTGGGCATCGCCGGTGCCTGGAGGCAAATCGATAATGAGGTAATCTAATTCGCCCCAATCCACATCTGTTAATAATTGTTTTATCGCAGTATGTAGCATTGGTCCACGCCAAACTAATGGTTGATCGGGTTTTACAAGAAAGGCCATGGACATGAACTTGACCCCATGCCTTTCAGCGGGCACCATTTTTCGGTTTCTGGGAGGAGGCATTTGCTCCTCACCCATCATCATCGGAACATTTGGTCCTAAAATATCTGCATCCAGCAAACCGACCTGTGCTCCCAAATTTGCCAATTCAATGGCCAAATTCACGGCAACAGTTGTTTTCCCTACGCCACCTTTTCCACTGGTGATAGCAATAGTAATGCGAAAATTTGATCCAATTTGCTGGCGAATGCGTTCGTCGTTCGGAACCTTAGAATCCCAGTTTATCCGGACATTATTGAGCCCAGGAATCTGTTTGAGGGCAGCTTTGGAATCTGCTTCCATTTTACCCTTTAAAGGACAAGCAGGGGTTGTCAACATGATCGTAAAGCTTAAATCCGAGCCCTTGATTTCTATATCCCGCACCATATTTAACGAAACCAAATCACGGTGTAGCTCTGGTTCTATCACGCTCCCTAAGGCTTTCAGAACTACTTCTTTCGTGATTTTTCCATCTGGATAATCATGATCAGTCATATTATTTCGGTCATTCATTGTTGGAAATTAAAATGAGTTTAGCCAAGACCTCGATAGGGCAGTTGACTAGCTTGTTCGGCACTCAATTCAGGTAAATCTAAATCTTTCTGGTCTTTAGCTTTTCTCTTACCTTTCGAAGCAGCCGCAACTTCGCGCGAAGACGCTTCAGCAGAAGCTTTCATGCTTGCAATCTCGCGCCAATAGCTTATGGGTTTGCTAAGACGCTCCTTGTCATGAATATGAGCAGTTGTCCTATCGTAAGCAGCTAGTTCGTAGTCGTGGTCCATCTTGATAGCATCGAACGGACAAAATTCGGCACAGTAACCGCAATTCATGCAGATATCAATATCAATATAGAATTGTTCCGGTTCTGGCTTTGGCCGTCCATTCGGCAGTTTACCCCGAACGATCCAAATACACTGAGGAGGACAGACCTTTGCACAGATGCCGCAGGAGGTACACCAGTCGTGGGGCCAAAGTTCACCTGGTTGAGGGTCATCGGTCACTAAAAAGGGTATAAACCGAAAACGTTCCGGCATACGTAGTTTTTCTTCAGGATAGAAAACCGTGATGACTCCGCGGCCTTTTAAACTTTGACGGACATTGAGTGCATCATCATTATAGTATCTGCCACCTCGTGCCAACCAATAGATATCGTCCAAATAGGTGGCTACAAAATGCTTGAAGGTAACTGCCATACCCTTGATTATTCCAGCACCGTACATACTGTCTCCTAACATCACATGCTACCCGTACACCAGAGCATGAATGGGGCGACAGGTAACCTGGGAATATTTTATGCTAATTATCTACCGATCGACTTCTCCAAGAACGATATCAATGCTGCCTAATATAGCCACGATATCTGCGACTTTGTGCCCTTTAGTCATTAGGCCAAGAGGTGTCAAGTTAATGAAGGATGGGGCCCGAATATGGTAGCGCTCTGGGTTAGAGGATCGCGGCTGGGCGGTGACATAATAGCCAAGCTCGCCCTTGGGATTTTCAACCCGGCCGTAAGCTTCGCCACCTTTAACACGGACAGCATATTGGGGTTTTCCACTATAAATCGGGCTGCCTTCTGTTTCTTTCAAATGCGGCAGAATTTGCCTCAATAGCCTCAAGCTCTGCCACATTTCGTCAATTCTGACCATGTAACGATCGTAAATGTCGCAATTATAGCGAACCGCAATATCGAAATCTAAATGTTCATAATATGAGTACGGATCAGCCTTCCTCACATCATATGGTACGCCACTTGCTCGGAGGACCGGACCAGCGGTGCTGTAGCCGATAGCATCCTCTGGTGATAAATAACCGACGCCTATGCAACGCGAGCGTACAATTTCATTATTAGTAATGTAGTTATCTAACTGTTCCATCGCCTTTGGCAACCGATCGTAAATGAGATCGTGCAAAAACTTCATTGTGGGCTCGCTGCGAACATTAGCAGGTAAATCATAAGCAACGCCGCCGAAGCGCATATAGTTGCACATCATCCGTGAACCGGCAGTTGCCTCAAATAGGTCAAGTACAAACTCTCGTTCGATATAAAGATACAGCATTGGAGTCTGAAGGGCTCCCAGATCGTTTAAGAGGAATCCTAAGGCCCAGGCATGATTGACGAATCGAGTCAGTTCGACCATCAGAAGTCGAATCCACTCAGCCCTTTCTGGAACCGTTGCATCCAGCAGCTTCTCAACAGCCAAAACGTATCCGTGATTATTAGACATCGAACATATGTAATCGAGCCGGTCAGTATAGGGAATGTTCATTAAAAAAGTATTTCTCTCACCGATTTTTTCATGGTTTCTGTGTAGATATCCCATGACCGGTTTCAATTCGACGACAGTTTCGCCATCAAGCGTCACAACCATCCTGAATACACCATGAGTAGATGGATGTTGTGGGCCAAGATTTACGGTGACCTTATCTGTTTTGATCCCAGGTGTTGAATCTCGGGAAACCGACATTCCTGCGTATAGTTCAGTGTCTACCTCAAACTCAACACCGTCTGGTATCCAACCTTTAGGATATTGTACGTTCTTGCCATACAAATTGTGTTCTTCAGAGCGAGATACCTCACCACCAGGCCATCGGCTACCAAAGGGTTTCTGATCATCTTCAAAAAAAGGTTCTTTCCAGTCTTTTCGCAATGGATGCCCTTCAAATCCCTCCCACATAAGAATTCGGCGTAAATCAGGATGTCCATCAAAGCGGATTCCTAATAGATCCCAGGCTTCCCTTTCCTGGAAATCGGCTCCAGGCCATATCGGAACCATTGTCGGCACAGATCCATCATCCCGATCTACTTGCACTTTAAGAACGACAGAACCGCCACCCTTTTTCGTATTGTAAGTGTGATAGACGACTTCCAATTTATTTTCTTCGAGAAGATCAACGCCCGTCACACTTGATAAATAGTCAAATCCTAATTCATCACGCAGGTACCCAGCTACCTCAACCAAGTGATCGGCCGGAACCATCAAGCCTTCATAGCGTTCTCTGGTATCATCTGCTATCAAATCGGGAAAGTTCTCTTTCAATGCAATTGTAGCTACCTCAACGGGATTTCTCTCTTCAGGTGCAGACTCTGCTATGGGATCTAGAATTTCAATATTGGTATCAGTCATTCGAAAACCTTTACAGTTTGCTCAGGTATTGGGAGTCAACGTAGGATCTTGCTCAGTTAATTCTTTTTCGGCTAATTCTTCAGATTCTTGTTTCTGGGCATTTTCTCGAATCAGATCTATTTGACGTAAATCCAATAAATCTGGACCGAGAACGGGAATAGGAACAAAATCTGTTGGATCATTTTTACGATACCATGGTACCTTTAGAATCGATTGCTGATCAATTTTTTCCTGAAGCGTGATAAGCCCGAATATTAATGCCTGTGGAGTTGGCGGGCATCCTGGTACGTAAACATCAACTGGAAGTAGTTTGTCAACCCCATCCAGTACGTTGTAGCCTTCCTTAAAAGGACCGCCACCGTTTGCGCAGGCTCCCATACTCAACACATAACGCGGTTCTGGCATTTGGTTATATAATCGGACGATCGTCGGAATCATTTTTTTTGTTACAGTTCCAGACACGATCATGACGTCCGCTTGTCTGGGTGAGGCACGAAATACCTCCATGCCAAAGCGGGCTAGATCATACCGGCTGGCTGCTGTACAGATCATTTCAATGGCACAACAGGCAAGACCAAACCCCATTGGCCAAAGGGAGTTCCGACGCGACCAATTATAGATCTTATCCAAACTCGTGATAAAAATGTTGTCTGAGACATCCTCTGGAATCTCTACATCAGATTTCAAGGGCTCGTCACCATTTGTCATACGTTATGAAACTCCTCAAGCCAAGTGGCTAAAACATCTAGTAAAAGGCGCTCATTCGCTAGTTCAGGTTCATCCACGAAACCTGGCAATTTCTCAATCAAGCTGAGCAATTCTTCAAGACCGACATTGTCGGGATATAATTCTGGATGCCTCTCCATGAGAGACATGGCGATTCCATACGTAGAATCCCAATACAAAGCCGGCACACTGTGATAAATCATTCGTTGAAGTTACTGGTGGTAAATTTGGTTGATGGCCAAACGCTCGAAAGTACAATTTTCTTAGGCCCGGTAGGCGCGACTATGATACAACAATGTATGTTGATGGTCGAATAACTTATGATAGATTTCACAACATAATTATTTTAATCTTTTGATAATAATAACGGCTAATATCTTAATCCAAGAATAATCATAAAATGCATGTATTGTTATTGTCGCCATATCATGGGGGTAGCCATAAATCTTGGGCTAACGGGTATGTTCGGCACTCGCAATATCGTTTTGGCTTACTCTCACTCCCTGCAAGGTTTTGGAAATGGCGAATGCATGGCGGGACAGTCACTCTTGCTCGAGACTTCATGAAAGGGAAAACTCGATTTGTACCCGGTACCGATGAGGAGAAGATTGGGGAATTTCGGCCAGAGGTAATTCTAGCTACAGATATGGTCGATTTAAGCACATTTCTCTCACTGACCCGGCGCCAGTTAAGTCAAGCCCAGACATTGTTATATATGCACGAAAACCAGCTCACCTATCCCCTACCCCCAATAAGCAGTGATGGTCCGACGAGACGTCAGATGGGTGAAAGGGATTTCCACTACGCTTTCATCAATTACGCTTCAATGTTGGCTGCCGATCATGTTTTTTTCAATTCTCAATATCATCTTCTTTCCTTTTTTGATGCGTTGCCTAAATACTTGAATCGTTTTCCTGAATTCAAAGGATTGGAAACGGTGCCGATTCTTAAGAAGAAAAGCAGCGTCTTGCCCGTAGGTATCGACCTTAAGCGATTGGAAAAATCGAAACCAATTAACGGACATAACGAAACACCCCTGATCATATGGAACCAACGTTGGGAATACGACAAGAATCCTGGATTGTTTTTTGCGGCCCTCTATGATATCGCTTCAGAGGACATACCCTTCCGATTGGCTGTCTGCGGACAAAATTTCCGCCAGCAGCCTGTCGAATTCGACGAGGCGTTGGAACGATTAAGTAAATACGTTGTTTACCAAGGCTACGCGCCGGATGAGGATTATGCTCGGCTACTGTGGGACTCGGCCATTACCATATCGACTGCTACTCATGAATTTTTTGGAATCAGCATAATAGAGGCCATTTATTGCCAGACATTCCCAATTCTCCCGAATCAACTCAGCTACCCAGAACTAATACCCAAGTCGTTTCATGACGCTTGTTTATATAGCTCGAAGGAATCTCTAGTGAGCAAGATTCGGTGGGCGCTAGAACACCCAGATCTGGCAAGGGCAATTGCACTGGATCTAGCTAAAACCGTTGCCAAATTCGATTGGAGGACCTTGGCCACTCAGTATGATCGAATCATAGGTTCACTAAATGCCAGTTGGTCGGACCTAAAATCAATTGAATCTAAATAATATTGAGAAACAGGTGAGGGTTGGGTAGAGGCGACTAAATTATTTGCCTTCACAGTTTGTTGTTGTATAGTTTCTGGCTTCTTTTTAATTACCGAATTGGGTGATCTATAATATTACGTTAAAGTTTTGCAAGCCAAAGAACACTCTCTACATTGATCAAGCATTTATTAAGAAATAAAATAAGAAGAAAAACACTATGACACCATTAGACCACCGAGTAGAATTACCGGAAAAAATATCGCGACTAACTGAGCTAGCTTATAATCTTTGGTGGAGCTGGAATCCCGAGGCGCGGCAGTTATTCAAGCGCCTTGATCTCAGTCTCTGGCAAAGTACGCAGCACAATCCAGTCCAACTTCTGCAAGAAATAACATCTCAACAACTCGATATCGCGGCCAATGACTCATTATTTTATCAACAGTATAAGAAAGTAATGATGATCTTTGATCGAGAAATGAAAAATGGGCACACTTGGTTCAATCAGGCAAATCCGAGTGATAGCAATCTCCAAGTCGCTTACTTTTCGGCCGAGTTTGGATTGCATAGTTCATTGCCAATTTATTCTGGTGGATTAGGCATTTTGTCCGGCGACCACGCAAAAGAATCTAGTGACCTGGGTATCCCTCTAGTTGGTATTGGTTTTATGTACCCTCAGGGTTATTTCAGGCAGCGAATACCGTCGCACGGCTGGCAAGAAGCCATCTATGAACAACTCAACTTGAACCGTGCTCCGATAATTCAGAGGACTACTGAAAACGGCTCGGAAATGAGAGTCCGTGTCCACATGGGCGACCGTGACGTATATGCTCGCATCTGGCATGTTCAGGTTGGCCGAGTCCCGCTCTACCTACTCGATACTGATGTCGATGAAAACGATCCTTGGGATCGTGAACTCTCAGCTAGATTATATTCTGGCGATACCGAGCACAGGATTCGACAAGAAATCATGCTCGGAATTGGCGGTGTGCGAGCATTACGAGCTTTGTCCGTCGAACCAAATGTATGGCACATGAATGAAGGGCATTCAGCCTTTCTGGTCCTCGAGTGCATTCGTGAATTGGTGCAGGCAGGCGCCACTTTTGATGAAGCTGCTGCTGAAGTGAGCAAGAAATCACTGTTCACAACTCACACACCAGTGCCTGCCGGTCACGATGCTTTTCCATTTCACATGGTTCAGCAATATTTTGCAGGATACTGGGATGAGTTGGGATTGAGTCGCGAGCAATTTCTCGATCTTGGCAGACATGAGGAAGAATGGGGAACGAGTTTCAATATGACAGTTCTGGCTTTAAGGATGTCTGGCCAGGCAAATGGCGTTAGCAAACTTCATGAAAAGATTTCCCGTGAGATGTGGAAGGATGTTTGGGCAGTTCAGGATACTGATGATGTACCAATCACCTCTGTGACTAATGGCATCCACATTCCCTCCTGGATTCCGAATGAGCTGCACCAATTATTTAGCAAGTATTTAGGGCCCGATTGGCGAGATCATCATGACGATCCCGTGTTATGGGAGAGAATATTTGACATTCCTGATGTCGAATTTTGGAGGTACCACGTTTCGCTCAAATATAAGATGTTGAGTTTCCTCCGAGAGCGTGCTAGGAATCGATGGATAGTTGGATCGAATGATCCGACTCAAATCATGACGAGCGGAACTCTGCTAAATCCCGATGCTCTGACAATTGGCTTTGCCCGGAGATTTGCAACTTACAAACGAGCGTCCTTGATTTTTAGGGAACTCGACCGTTTGATAGCGATACTTGCCGATCAGCACCGGCCTGTACAAATTATCTTTGCTGGCAAAGCGCATCCAGAAGACGATCCTGGAAAGACTCTCATCCAAAATATTTACAATATGGCTAAACACAACCAACTTGGCGGGAGGGTCGCTTTTATCGAAGATTACGATATGCATATGGCTCGATATCTTGTTCAAGGTGTTGACATCTGGCTGAATACGCCTCGGCGTCCGCGTGAGGCCAGTGGGACAAGCGGACAAAAAGCGGCCGTTAATGGCGTGGCTAATTTTAGCATCCTTGATGGTTGGTGGGTTGAAGGCTTTAACGGAGCAAACGGCTGGGCCATCGGCGACAATCTCGATTACGATGACCCCGACACTCGCGATGCGGTCGACGCTAATTCCCTTTATTCGCTTTTGGAGGAAGAAATTGTTCCTCTCTATTATGAAAGGGATAGGGACAATGTTCCACGAGGTTGGGTGGCCTTAATGCGTGAATCAATACGTTCAAATGCTCCCAGGTTTAGTACACGGCGCATGTTAAAAGAATACACTGGCTTATATGTAAACGCATTGAATCGAGATTAGAGTCAGAAAGATTGTGCGTCGATTAGTGTATGCCGGGGTTATCGTCATTTGGCTCATAGTCATGTGCTTCCCCATCACGGCCTTCTTACTGGCGACTCGAGGAGAGATTCGTTTATACTCGGCTAATCTGAGCGGTATACGAATTTTTCTCATCTCGGAAGTTAATGCACAGGGTGTTGGATTTGAATGGAACCGGCGATTACCCAGTGGTCCCGGTTGCATTAAAACTTCATTGAGATATTTACTCTGGGATGGGAACGAATCCGGCATCAATACCAATTACTGTTGGTGCTACGATTTATCGGGACAGACACCTCAAGTAAGCGGTAAGTGTCCTCCTTTTTAATACCCTTGGATGATTATCCAAACACCGAAGATACACCTGAACATTTCGTCAATATTTGACTTTGCTGCCAGACGTGACGCACCATTTCAATGTGGTACAATGGTCGTGGAGTAAGCAATGACAACCCCTAACATAGTGCCAGAAACGGTGGAATACGAGCCAACCTTGAGTCAACAAGAGCGAGCAGAGTCGCTCCAAAAATTCAACACGAGATACGTTTACGCCCCTATCATTGTTTCAAGCATAATTGTCGTCATTCTAGTCTTGCTTCTACTCTACACTGCACTGAATCCTCCGACATTGGAGGCCTTGCAGACGATCTCGGGTATAACTGATGCAGTCGTCATTTTATTTACGATTCCAGCCATGGTTTTCTGCAGTATTGTGCCAATCGCCTTCATAGCGGCAACGGTTCAGGCCAGAAAGCAAGGAATTGCACCATTAAGACAGCTCCAAGTTCTAATGTGGCGAATAGATGGTGGGGTTGGCATTGTCAGGCTAAAAGTGGACGGAATCGCGCCAAGGATTGCTGCGCCTTTTATAAAGGTTCAGGGCATCTATGCCTACATTACTACTTTACTAAAACGATTATCAAGCATGTTTAAGCGGAGTTGACTATGCCAGATTCTGAGCAAGATTGGAAGATAAAGGTTATTGTTGGAACCACGGTTATTGGTGCAGCCAGTGGCTTGGTGGCAGGCTATCTGCTTAGCCGTACTTCGGAAGAAAAAGGTGGTGGTCCTCCCCGCGTGAAGACTTCAGATGCACTTAGACTCGCCATCGGCATCATTGGTCTGGTCAGAGGAATCGCAGCTTTAGGAGATCATGATTGACCACCAGATCAACCATTATGCATACCGTTATCTTGGTCGATGATGACAGAACCAATACCACTCTAATCCGCATGCTATTAGAAATGGATGGCTTCAAGGTCGTAGTGAGCCCCGATATCGCACGTGCGCAAAACGCAGCCCAAGATGGAGCTGATGCTTTTGTTATCGACTGTAATTTAGCCCAGGGTGACGATGGTATCGATTTATTAGAGGCTATTCGCAATGGCCGAACAGCAGCGAATTCGGATATCCCCGTTATTATGACTTCAGGTGACGATAGGCGTCAGCCCGACGCTAATAAAGCTGGGGCCACAAGATTTCTCATCAAACCATATTCCCCGAGCACGTTGTCAAAACAATTAAACGATCTTCTGGAGGCAACAGAGTAAAATTGGCCCATTCCAGAAAACGACCTGGAGCGGCTCAGAAAAGAGGCCGCGACTGGCGACGCATAGACTTACACTTGCATACACCTGCCTCGAAAGATTACCAAGAACCTCATATTTCTTATCTTGATATTTTAAGGCAAGCGGAAGCACGCAATCTCAGCTTAATCGCTTTTACCGACCACAATACCGTGGCCGGTTATGCAGCAATGAAACGGCATCTTGAGCAACTGGAGATGCTCGAGAAATTAGATCGTCTCAAAGCAGATGAAGAACGACGTCTTAGAGAGTACAGGAGGCTACTCGAGAAGATCGTTGTCCTACCTGGATTCGAGTTCACGGCTACTTTTGGCTTTCATATTCTAGGTGTATTTTCTCCAGACACACCGGTTACATTCTTGGAACACCTGCTGTTGACATTGAACATTTCTCCGACACAGCTGCAGGCCGGTAGCTCGACGGTGGGCGCTACGGCCGATGTGCTTACAGCCTATAAAGTCATCAACCAGGCCGGTGGCCTGGTGATAGCCGCTCACGCCAACTCTGGCAATGGTGTGATTATGCGCGGATTGGATTTTGGCGGTCAGACGAAAATGACCTATACGCAAGATCCAAATCTACACTGCCTTGAGGTGACGGATCTGGAAAAACATGGTCGTTATGCCACGCGACGCTTTTTCGATGGCTCAAAACCCGAGTATCCTCGACCAATGCGTTGCATTCAGGGTTCCGATGCACATCGCCTCGTACGCGATACCAGTAGCTCAAAGCATCTTGGCGTTGGCGACAGAGTTACCGAGATCTTGCTGAAGGAAGTCACCTTCGAGGATCTAGCTGAGGTGCTAAAGGGTAATGATTTCTCTCTTACCCGCCCATTTCGTGGGCCTGCAAAACCGGCTGATTTCGTCCTTGTTGCTCGAGAGGAAGGTCCATCCATTGTCCAGTCTTTTCACGCCAGTATGGCACAGCGCGGAGGCCATCTGAACCGGATCCTTCAAGATATTTGTGCTATGGCCAATACTAATGGCGGAACGGTTTATATTGGACTCTCGGAAAATATAAATGAAAAGATTGTTGGCGTAAGAGACCACAAGAATTCGATTGAATTCTTGCATTCAGCCATCTCTAAGCATCTAAGCCCAGATCCGAATGTAAATATTGATAGCCTCGCATCGCAGGGTAAAGCGATTGTAAGGGTCATCGTACCGCCTGGACGAGACTTGCCTTATGCTATGGACGACAAAGGCTTTTATGTTCGCGATGAAGCGGAGACAACCTTGGCGGTGCGAGACGAAGTCATCCGCCTTGTCGAACGGAGAGTTAAGGAAAATATTGCCTTAGAACCACCGCTAGAAATCGCTACCCAATACGATCAGGCTTTTACCGCACCGAAAGAAGTTACCAGAAGCACTTTAACTGATGGGCAAGTCGATGAATCACCTTCTGCTCCGCGCACCGGTGTGCAGATTGTAGCCAGCGAAGAGCGCAACGGCACCATTTATCATACCGTGCGGGATCTGCGAAATGGTAACCTAATCAAGAATGTAACGAAGTCATCGGCTAGAAAGCTCTGGCATTATGCCATCACCCAGGTTGAATCCAATGATCCAAAAGAAGAAGATATTCCCTGGCAAGGAAATATTGCAGTGGTAGACGAGCGCCGCCGTGAAAACTACTCATGGTATGATCTAGCGTTGCGGGATTCCGAAGGGGTGCATATTTATTACGGTGTTACGGACAGTGGAATGAACGAGCAATGGATGAAACTCGTCGAAAAACATGGCGAAAAACACGGCCGTTGAGTTTTTCTTAACAGGAAGCCACAACTACATCAAGTTCTGGTGTAGCATTCCCCAGTTAGCGATAACGATGAAAAGCAAATGCGAGGCACAATGATGGATATTTGCGTGGGTGTGTTGACCGTTAGCGATCGAGCTGCCAGTGGTGAATATCAAGATGTGAGTGGACCATTGATTGTGGAAATACTCGAGCGAAAAACTAAATGGCAGGTAACCAAACAAGCAACAGTAAGCGACGAAATCATCGAGATAGCCAAATATCTGGAAAACTGGTGCGATACTGGATTGGACTTAATATTGACTACAGGTGGAACTGGGTTCGCACCGCGTGATGTAACCCCTGAAGCCACCGTTCGTGTCATTGAAAAACCTACTCCGGGAATAGTGGAAGCGCTGCGAAGCGAAAGCTTAAAAATAACCAAACACGCGATGCTTTCTCGAGCTACAGCCGGTATTCGGGGTAAAACATTGATCATCAATCTTCCCGGTAGCCCAAAAGCTGTGAAAGAAAACCTTGACCTGCTTCTCCCCGTCTTGCCGCATGCTCTCAAATTGCTTCGGGGCGAAAAGAGTGCCGAGCATGGGCACCGGTTGGTTTAAGGTCGTGAACCTTGCTACGGCATCGATAAGGGTATTCAAGGAGCGGGAAAAGCCAATCAAGAACCGGCATCCTTGGATTTTTTCTGGCGCTATTCGCGAAATCGTTCAGGGTGTTCCACAACCGGGTGATGTCGTTGAAATCATTGGTGAAAACAATCAGTGGCTAGCCCGGGCTTACTTTAACCCCCGTTCACAAATAAGCGTCCGGATTTTATCTTGGGATCCTGATGAACGCATAGATGAAGAATTTTGGCGCAAAAAGGTTCAGAGAGCCGTACATCGCCGCCAAGCTATAGGTATTAAAGATCGAGGGACAACGGCCTTAAGACTGATATTTGCCGAGTCTGACGGCCTGCCTGGATTGATTGTGGACCAATACGAAGATTATCTGGCCGTGCAATTTCTAACGCTAGGCGTTGACATTCGTAAAACTCTTTTAACACGGATCTTGGAAGATACCATTAAACCACGTGGAATATTGGAGCGATCTGATGTTAACGTCAGGAAAAAGGAAGGGCTAGAAAAGGTTGTCGGCTTACTTGCGGGAACAGCACCACCAGAATCGTTGAAGATTCTTGAGAATGATAAGGCGATGATGGCCGATCTATACCGAGGCCACAAAACCGGACTTTATCTGGATCAACGCGATAATCGCCAACTAGTTTGCCAACAATCCCACGTAGAAGGACGTGAAATACTTAATGTATTCGCTTATACTGGCGGTTTCTCAATTTATGCGGCCATTAATCAGGCCAGGAAAATAACCAACGTTGAAACGTCAGGATCATTCCTGGGCGCCATCAAGCAAAATTTGGATCTGAATAAATTGGCTCGCCCACAGGATCAATATATTCGAGGCAATGCATTTCAAATTCTACGAGATTTTAGGGAAGAAGGCCGCCAGTTCGACGTCATAATCTTAGACCCACCCAAGTTCGCCAATCGGAAACAAGATATTCCATCAGCCTGTAGGGGTTACAAGGATTTGAACCTACTCGCGCTCCAATTGCTTCGCCCTTTGGGGCTGTTGGCCACCTTTTCTTGTTCCGGTCTGGTAAACGAAGATCTGTTCCAGAAGGTACTGTTTGGAGCAGCAGTGGATGCTGGACGAGATGTACAGATAATCCAGCGTTTAGGCCAGGCTGCAGATCATCCCGTTTTGGTGACATTTCCTGAATCTGCCTATCTTAAGGGCTTCATTTGCCAGGTGTCTTAGCCAATAAAGCCTGTAGATCTTTCGTGATGAATTTATCCATTGTCATGCCAAGGACTTAATAATATACTGCCCGCCATCGATGAGACTTAAGAGACTTACCTTACACGGGTACAAAACATTTGCCACGAAGACAGCCTTCGAGTTTACCAATGGGATAACCGCTGTAATTGGTCCTAATGGTAGTGGGAAGAGCAATATTGCCGATGCTTTGCGTTGGGTGTTGGGAGAACAGAGCTTCAGCACGCTTAGAGGCAAAAGAACCGCAGACATGATTTTCACCGGTAGCCAGCAGCGGGCGCGTGCAGGTATGGCCCAGGCAATCCTAACTTTGGACAACTCGACCGGCTGGTTACCCATTGATTATTCGGAAATTGAGATCGGCCGGCGAGCATATCGTTCTGGCGAAAACGAATACCTCATTAACGGACAAAAAGTACGCCTCCGCGACGTTTCGGAACTCCTGTCAAGCAGCGGATTAGCCCATCGCACTTACACTATCATTGGCCAGGGCCTGGTCGATCAGGCCTTATCTCTTAGAGCTGATGAAAGACGCTCGCTATTTGAAGAAGCGGCCGGTATCAGTCTTTATAAATCACGACGGGCAGAGACCTTGCGGCGTCTTGATGAAACCAATCGCAATCTTGAGCGCCTGCATGATATCTTGAGTGAAATTAGGCCGCGCCTGACTAGCCTGAAGCGCCAGGCAAATCGTGCCCAGAACTATGAACAAGTCGCGGCAGACCTCCGACACCATCTCCGGATCTGGTATGGATATAAATGGTTAAAAGCAAAACAAGAATTGCGACACAATAGGTTCGAATCCGAACAGTTAAAAAGTGAGTGGGAATCTGAACGAAGCAAGACGCTTAACTTACAAGAGGAAATTCAAGAGCAGCGTCTATTGGCCGGAAAATTGCAGAAAGAAGTTGAATCGACAAATATTCTCCAGGAAGATGTACGCATAAAACTTGACGACTCCCGTCGACTTGTTGCCGTACTTCGTGAAAGGAAATCAGCTCTCTGGCAACAATTGGTCGATTTAGGTGAGGAAATACCTCGCCTGGAACAACAGCAGAATATAGCCTTGTCAGAATTGGATCAAGCGGTGATCGAGCTGACGAACGTCCAAAATGAGTTTCAAGAAAATGAAAAAGCCTGGCGGCAGTTCAAATTGACCATCAAGGTAACCCAAGAACAAATCGAGACAAAGAAAAACCAATTGAATAATCTAGAATTTGAGCGGGATAAACTTCGAAGCGACAATGCAAAAGCCGAAGGTATCTTGGACCAACTTCAACAGCGCCGGCGAGAAAGCGAGGATTTGTTATCAGACAACGCTCATTTGAATCAGATAACGGCCGATATTGAACGCCATATAGAATCGCTTGAAGCCGATAACAAACAATTGAGGCAATTAAATAATGAGATTGCTATCATTGATCAAAAGCGTAGTGGATTGTCAAAGGAATATTCTATACACCGATCGAATATTGAATCACTTGAAAAAGAAAACGCCCTGATACGTGACGGTATTGCGGCTTTACAAGCTCGACATGATTTGATGGAAGAAATGCGATTGGATGCGCAACCGGAAATCGAAAGTGGTCAAAATATTATACCCTTTATTGATACAGTGCAGATTGAAGAACGATATCAAAGAGCGATCGATTCTGCTCTCAGACATCGCTTATCAGCGTATCTAGTATCCGATGTCCAATCAATGTGGTCGTTTCTGGATCTTAACGCAAGTGAATGGCTCGTAACGGGTGTTGCTGGCAAACTGAATGTACCCGGGCCACTTCAAACACCCTCAGGCAGTGGCGTCATTGATTGGGCCGATAATTTGGTTAAGTCAAGCAGCGAGTCGCGCGATTTGGCAAGACTGTTGTTAGGTCGTGTCTTGATCGTTCAGTCACGCGAAGATGCCTATACGATCGTAGACGAGTTGCCACCAGGTTCCCTGGCCGCCTCTTTAGATGGATTTGTGGTCCATTCGGGGGGTTTAGTGGAGTCCAACCCGCTTAAAAGTGAGGCCAATATTCTCGCTGTTCAAGAAGAGCTTCAAGTTACAGCCGCTCAATTGGCCGACAGTCAGCTTTTACTATACGAAAAGACAAATGAACTTGAATTGCTGCAGGAACAAGCCGCAAAAGTACAGACTGCCCTGGATGGGCTTGATATCGCAGAAGAAACTCTCAGCAAGCAAATTGTCGAATTAAATCAGAAAATTGGCCGCTCTCAAAGAGCCATAGACTTGAGTCAGCAAAAACAGCAAATGCTTCAAGAGCAACGCCATGCTAGCAAAGCGGAGTTACAGAAAAATCTGAAGCATATTGCCACATTAGAGGCATCTTTGGTTGAGGACAAAGTTACATTGCAGGAAAAATCTCAGCTGATAGAGATAGCTAAGCAGCAGTTAGTTTCTTTGCCGGTGACAGAAACAGAAGACCAGAAACGCCAACTGATGCAAAAGGCGGATGCGGCCAGGACAATCCTGGCCGGACGGCAAGCAGTTGTTGATAGTCGAAGAGCGACATTAACGCAGATTGAAAACTTGTTGCAGAGGCGCACCGAACGGCAGGCCGAGTTGAAGAATGCCTGGCAAGCTCTCCAACTAAAAGATGAGGAATCAAATCTTAAGAAGTTGCAGAGTGAATTCTCTGCTCTGGAAACAACCCTAAGCCCGCTAAAAGAGCAAGTGGTTAATAATCGAACCAAATTAGCCCAACTTGAGAAACAACTGGACCGAATCCAACGGTCCAGCCATGAGCTAGAAACCCAATATACGCAAGCTAGAATCGAACTGAACCGCAGTGAAAATCAGATTGAGGCACTTCAAGAGCGGATAACAGTAGATTTAGGCCTGGTTAACCTACGGTACGATGACGATCAAGCAGGCCAATCGCCGTTGCCCATCGCCGAAGTCGTCGAGCAATTGCCTGATGTTGAGGTATTGCCAGAAGATATAGAAGAAACAATCCAACGTTATCGGGGCCAACTCAACCGGATGGGCGGGTTCAATCCAGATGCGCCGGCCGAATACGACGAAACAAAAGAGAGGTATGAATACCTGGGACAACAAATCGAGGATCTCGCTGAAACCCAGACAAAGTTAAGCCGGGTAATTGATGAGCTAGATGACCAGACTTCACTGGCCTTCGCAGCCATCGTTGAGGAAGTTGACGCTCTCTTCGGAGATGTATTCAAGCGACTTTTCGGCGGTGGTTCAGCCCAATTGGTATTGACCGATCCCGATGACTTAATTAATAGTGGGGTCGATATCGTTGCCAGACTACCCCGTCGTCGCGAACAAGGATTGGCACTGCTTTCCGGCGGGGAGCGATCACTCACGGCCGTCGCCCTTATTTTTGCTCTATTAAAGGTCTCCCCTACTCCTTTCTGCGTTCTCGACGAGGTCGACGCTATGCTTGATGACGCCAATGTGACCCGCTTCCGTGATTTGTTACGGGAGTTGAGCGAACAAACCCAATTTATCTTGATCACTCATAACAGGGGCACCGTACAAGTTGCCGAAAGTGTCTATGGTGTGAGCATGGGCGCCGATAGCGTCAGTCAGGTGGTTTCAATAAGACCGGAAGATTATGTTAACCACTTCGATGAGTAGGTATTCACTCCTCCCAATTACTCACTAAAAACGAAACGGGTTGGACAACGCTCGAGCATTGTCCAACCCGTGATATTTATTCGCCGAACCTGGTTGAAAGAGCCGCAGCGGACTTTTCTTAACTTTAGGACTTATTGTTCAGGTGTCCCCTGAATTTCTGGAATTTCTAAGGCCGGTGTCGGTGGGCCAGGAGTCGGCGGCATTAAGAAACGCCGGTCAAGTATAGGCCGTTGGGGCACATTCGCTCGCCATCTTTCAAACAGATCAACGCCAGTTACCTTCTGGGATTCCAGCCAACTAGAGAACAGTTCCTGCTCAGCCGTGCCAAGAGCAGCCTCGCTAAGCGGTCGAATTTCCCTGCCGCTGACCATAATGACGTAATAACGATCACTAGCCTCTTCGCTAATATCAGGTACGAAGATGACCGCGCTAGGTTCATTGATTTCCTGGCTGAAAACTGCCTCGGTTAAATCAGTTCCAAAGAATTCGCCTAGTTCATCTTCAGTTCGCCAGAGAACTTCGCTTGCTATTGCGCTACTATCAGCTGCATCTTCTGGAGGTAGGCTGCGAATCGAATTCCAGACATTAAGAAATCCTTCTCGGTTGACATCGGCGAGTGCCTCTTGTGCTTTCTCTTCGGCGTCAAAAGAAAGAAAATAAAAACTGGCGTGCTCAGCTGCCGTTGGCAACTCTTCTTCCTTAACCAACGCTTCTATGAGCAGCTCCTGGTATATCTGGGCCCTAACCACTTCTCGAAGATCGTCCTCCTCAACCCCAAATCCACCAAGACTGTCAAGTGTTTCATTCAAGCTTTCCTGAAATGATTCAAGGGAAACCGGCGTAGAAGTAGGGAGTGGGGTGCCAGTGGGTCCTATAACCGGGGTGGGAAATGGTGTGCTGGTCGGCAACACATCTGTAATCACCGCAGTCGGTATCGGGGTCAATGATGGCGTTGGTACGATGGTCTCTGTTGGTGATGGCAAGGCAGTAGGCGCCGCGCCGCCATAATAGCTAAACGACTCCTCAATTTCCTTTTGTACGTCCTCTTCGGATACAAAGATTCCACGAGCGGCCGCTGCTTGTAAAACCAGCTGCTCGTCTACCATCTGGTCGAGGACAAGCTGGCCCATCGTTTGTGGATCTTCCAGTAAACCGATTTGCTGTCCCGCGAATTGTTGTACCTGGCCAATGTCCTGTCCAAACGTCTCCGCCAAATCTTCCAGACCAACAATTAATTGGGCCCGCTGCAGCCGAACCCTATTTCGCCAATCGCTTAAAGGGATTTCGACGCCCTTAACATTAGCCACCGGGTTCGATGGCTTAATGAAAAGTTCATTGACTACCCCAACTAGTAAGATCGCCACCAATAGAATGGCAATGCCAATTATGACTAAACGGACCTGGCGTGTTTGTCTTTCTTGCTTCCGCGCCATTAATACTTCTTTACGACTTTGGCGCCGTGATTCTTCTTCGAGTTGCTTACGCTTTTTGGCCATCTTTAATTTTTAAGTAATTAATCGACTACAAACGGTAATAGCGCAATGTGACGGGCTCTTTTCACGGCTTTGGCCAAACTTCGCTGGTGTTTCGCGCATGTTCCGGTCTGCCGGCGGGGACGAATTCGGCCGTGTTCGGTCAGGTAACGACGAAGAACCTCATGTTGCTTGTAGTCGATTTCGCTAACCTTTTCAACACAAAAAGCGCAGATTCGGCGTTTTCTGTGATAAGGACTCGAATCCAAGTCACCTCTACGTTGTCTATTGTCATCATCCATATTTGTTGACTCCTTATTCTGAACACCCAGGCGCCATTATCGGACTAACGAGAGACGGATTGTCGTCGCCTGTATCTATCAAATGTATTCACCGATAAATAAATATAGTGGGCTGATCAGTCTTCTTTTCGAACGACCAGGTGACGCAGTATCTCATCCATGTAGGTGAAATTGCGCTCAATCTCGCTGATCTTTACAGGGTCTAAGGCAACTTCATAATACATGTAGTAGCCATCGGTTTGCTTATTTATCGGGTATGCCAATGTTCTCTGGCCCCAGTGCTCGGACTTCAATTCTGCGTCCTCCGCCATACCTTCGGCTAGCCAACCTTCGACGCGACCCAAAACTTCCTTCTGGGTATCATCTTCCAGACCCGCATTCAGAATCACTGTGACTTCATACTCACGCATGCTGCCTATTCTCCTTTCCTTGGAATCGCTCTAGCGAGCATCTGCCCTTGCTGATGTCAAGAGCGGAAAACGGCGACAAAACCCAATTATCAAGAAATGTGCCGTGCAACAGCCTGGAAGGATACCACAAAATACTCCGCAAGCAAGCATGATTTCTGTCGTTTTCATCAGTTCGGTCAACTAGGTATAATTACGCGTTCTATAGGCAGCATCTGATGATGCAGCACCTGGTGCAATATTTGAGTGTCTGAAACCGGAGGCACTTACTACCGGGTTCCTGAACTGATTCGTCTTTTTTTGTCACCCGTTTTTTTTGGTGTTATTTGACCATGTTTTCTAGAGCACAAAAGATAAATATCTCGTTTCTGTTGCTACTACCATTCTTTCTTGGTCTTTTGTTGTTGGTTAGAAGTTCGGCCAACGCTCAAGGCCAAACGAGACTCGTCCTGGCTTTTTATTACGCCTGGTACGAGCCCGGTTCATTCGGACCCGGCCGCACGCCTTTCCAGCCACCTCAACCCTATTTATCAACGGATAGCGGTACCATTCAACGCCATGTAAATCAGGCTAAGGCGGCCGGAATTGATGCATTTGTTCAAAGTTGGTATGGTCCTTCAGCCAATCAAACCCAATCAAATTTCCAAAACCTTTTAAACATCGCTTCAAGCAGCGGCTTCAGGGCGGCCGTAGACTTCGAAACTGGCAGCCCTTTTTTCTCAGGAAATGGCGACAGAATACAGGCCTTGAATACCCTTTTGGCTACCCATGCTAATCACGGGGCGTATCTGCGGGTTGATGGAAAACCAGTCATATTTTTTTGGGCTAACTGGTTGCTTAGCGTTGGCGAATGGGCCTCTATTAGAGAACAAGTTGACCCAAACCACAATTCCATTTGGATCGCCGAGGGAGGCAGCCCCGAACACCTTTCAGTCTTTGACGGATTGCACCTTTATAATATCGCCTGGTCCAACAGTCCCGCTGGCACCGCTGCCACTTGGGCAGCTAATACCCGAGCCGCATCGACCACTTATGGTACTTATAAATATTGGGTCGCGACCGCCATGCCTGGATTTAATGACTCTTTATTGGGACGTGGAGATGCAACCATCGTCCGTGATAGGGCTGGCGGCTCATATTACCAGTCAAGTTTTAGCGGTGCGGCCGCCAGCGCTCCTGATATGTTGATCATCAACTCCTTTAACGAGTGGGCCGAGGGAAGTCATATTGAACCAAGTGTAGAATTCGGTAATACCTACTTGGACCTGACTTCCCAGTTCAGCTCTGGCTTCAAGTCCGGGAGCATTGCTGCACCGGCTCCCGTTGTCCAGGCGACTAGTCCTCCAGTTCCGACATTGAAGCCATCTTTCACGCCCACTTTCGGCCCATCGCCAACGCCGACCACAATACCATCTCCTACCAGTACCCCTACGCCTACTTCTTCGCCAACTCCCATCGCCTCGCCAACGCCACGGGACGATGGCGCCATCGTCTACACAGTCGTTGCTGGTGATTCGCTCATCGGGATCGCCGATCGATTTAGCATAACGGTTGAGGAAATCCTCACCTTAAATGACCGAACCACAGAAGATATCCTTAGGGTTGGAGACTTGTTGATCATCGGCTATGACGATGAAGTCGAAGGTCTTTTCTTCCCCGAATTTCCTGGCGCCGTGATCCGGGATGATGGCACGGCCGTCTACACGGTCAAAGAAGGGGATACCCCAATTGGTATCGCCTTGGCCTATGACTTGCAATTGGCAGAGCTATATGAACTGAATGATGGTTTTAATGAGGGTAGCGTTCTACAAATTGGCCAACAACTGATCGTGGGTTTTCGACCCATTCCTCAGGAAGTTGGCGGCTCATCTGAATTACCTTCACCAGAACCCTCGCTCACTTTAACCCAAAGCCCATCAATTACGCCAAACCCGTTGCCGACATCGACAGCCTTATCTGCCACGGAAACAGCTGAACCAATTGAAAGAGACGAGTCTGAGGTTACGAATGCGCCTGTTGATGATGGCTCACCCAATCAATCTCTCGGGATCTTGCCGACCGTACTTGGTGGAGCTTTAGTCTTAGCTTTGATTGGCGGTGCTTTGCTGTATCTTAGTCGCCACTATTAGGCGGAAAGTAAAGCACGATCCAAGACATCCCGGATAGACCGGCATTTGATTATTTCCAATTCGCTAGGGATTTTGGCGCGCAACATTTTGGACGAGCCCGGTATAATGCAGCGCTTAAAGCCCAATTTCGCAGCTTCATTTAGCCGCCTATCGAGTTGGCTAACCGCTCGAATTTCGCCACTTAATCCGACCTCCCCCATCAACGCTAAATCCGCATGGACGGGTCTATCCTTGGCGCTACTGGCGATTGCGACGGCAACTGACAAATCCACGGCCGGCTCATCGATACGTAACCCCCCCACCACATTGGCATAGATATCTTTATCATGCAATCTCAGATTCGATCGTTTACTCAAGACGGCCGACAACAGTAGTAGTCGATTATAGTCGATACCATTTGCCGTACGTCTGGGGTTTGAGAATGATGTGGTGACCACCAACGCCTGTATCTCCACCAGCAGCGGACGGGTCCCCTCAATGGTGACGGCGATAGCCGATCCGGGTGCGTTAACTTGGCGCTCTGCCAAAAAAGCTTCGGAGGGATTATGGACTTCGATCATACCATGCTCAACCATCTCAAAAACGCCGACTTCGCTCGTCGCCCCAAAACGATTCTTGACGCCTCTCAATAACCTATATCGGTGGAATGGATCGCCTTCAAGGTACAATACTGTGTCAACGATGTGCTCAAGTACCCGAGGTCCCGCGATCGCTCCCTCTTTCGTCACATGCCCGACCAGAAATATCGATAGACCGGTATTCTTGGCAACTTCCTGCAATCGGCCGGCACACTCTCGAACCTGAGTCACGCTTCCGGCTGAGGAAGTTAATTCCTCCGAGTACATCGTTTGGATACTATCCACGATGATGACAACGGGCTGGACCTCCAAGATGTGCTCGAAAATCACGTTTAGGTTCGTTTCAGTTACCAGATATAAATTATCTGCCTGAATATGCATGCGATCTGCTCGCATCTTGATCTGCCGGACGCTTTCCTCCCCCGAGATATAAAGACACTTTCCACTAGAAGCAGCGATCAGGCCAGCCACCTGGAGCAATAGGGTTGATTTTCCGATCCCTGGATCACCACCAACCAACGTTAGCGATCCGGGGACGATACCTCCTCCAAGGACCCGTGAAAATTCTGGCAATGGCAGTGGTAGTCGACTGATGCCATCCGACTTCACATCGACAAGCCGTTCCGGCTTACTCCTGTGGCCTGTAAAGTGGCGCTTTGCCCCGCTATCGCTCGAGGCAGGGGAGACGGTTTGTTCGACCATAGACCCGAATTCACTACACTGAGGGCATTTTCCGACATATGCGGCCGTGATTCGACCACATCTTTGGCAAACATACTGGGTATGGCTCTTGGCCATCCTCAACTCCTTTGGCTGCAAAGATAGAGATTTTTAACCAATAAATAGAACGCCATCGGCAATGAAGGCTTTCACTCACGCACCTCTAATGATTTTGTGCCACTATCAGATCCTCTGTAAAAGAGGAAGCGATGGATAGCGATCCTAAAATGAACTAGAGCTGCTAGCCTATATGAAATATGAATCTTACACTTGTTATTAAGAGATAAGTTCTGGTTTTGCCCATTATCGAAGCCTGATAAGGGGCATTTCCCCATTTGAATTGGCTACAAGATAGGCAAAATTGCTCATGGGCTAGAAACTGTAACACACTTATCATTCTTTCTGCTAGAATTCGCACTCACTATCTATAGCTTACTTTTCTTGATCTGAATTTAAACATTAATGCGGCGATCGACACTAATCTTGCTGGGAATATTATGGCTCATCCTGGCCATTGTCCTAATCGTCAGCCAGGTGGTGGTTTCACCGGCTATCAAGTTAGAATGGCGGACGGAAACGGAATTCGAGACTGCTGGCTTTAATATACTTAAGAGTGATAATGAAACCGGCATTTACAAGCAAATAAACGATAAACTGATCGCCAGCCAGGCTGATCCGGCCGCCGGAGCATCGTACGAATTTACTGACAAGGACGTTGTTCCGGGCAGAATTTATTATTATCGCCTAGAGGATGTAGAGTTTGACAGCACATCGGCTGCACATCAAGTCTTGACCGTTCAAGCGCCAACGAGGCCTTTTTGGATCATTCCTGTGGCTGTTGTATGTGCGATTTTTGCTTTGATCTTGTTCCTCTATGGATTCAAAAGTGCTTCAGGAAAAAACAATGGATCAAAGACGAATCCCTGATAAGTCGTCTGAATTAATTTGGCGGGAGATGGAAGATGGTACGGTCATCATATCGCCTGAAGGCGGGCAAGTGCGCGTCCTCAACGAAGTTGGTACTCTTGTATGGCAACTTGTTGATGGCAAAAGAACCGTCAGGGATATTTGTGATTTAGTAGCCCAAGAATACGAAATTTCCGAGGCAGAGGCCGCCTCTGACGTTAAAAGTTTTCTCCAGGAATTGAATCAAAGAGATATCTTAATCTGGTCATAACTCGACTCATTTTCAAAGGATAATTTATGCGTTGGAAATTATTAACCATCAGCTCAATCTTAGCCATTTTGTTTTTATCCCTGCTGATGACGAGCGTCTCTGGTTCCATGCCGGCCGCTGGTCAATCCCAAGAAATCGATACCTCACAGAACCCCGGCGTCAGCGAATTCGTTTCAAACGAGAGCGGTTTGTCATTCCGGCTCAATACCCCTGCTCCTAGCTTGGATAACGATGGCAGCTTAAGTGTCCAAGGCTTGAACGACCTGACCAGGAGTCCGGACCTGCCCGAACTCCCCTACTACACCACCCTCATTGTCTTGCCGCCTGAAGCCGAGGCAAACGTCAGGCTGAAAACAGAAAACACGGGGACATTGCAGGGGGTACAGGTGCAAAATGCGCCCCGGGCGACGTTTGCCGGCGGTTATCAGCCAGATGAGGAATCTTCCCTTTCCCCATCAGGTTTTGTCGAAGCGGCCGGGCCGATCACCGGCGCGCAAGCGATAAACGGCGAATACCCGGCCGAACAATTCGATTTATCTGAGCCATTTTACGTGCGCGATCTTCGCCTGGCCCGCCTGACTCTCTATCCGGTCCGCTATGATCTAACCAGCGAGGCATTAAGCTATTCGAGCCAGGTCGAAGTAAACATATCGTTCGACGGCGCCAACTTTTCCGGCCGTCGGCTCGCCCCAACTCACGACGATCAGCTCGCTAATAGCCTGACTAGTCAGATTCTCAATGGCGATCAAGTCCGAGCTTTCCGGAGTTTGCCGCCGGGACCACCGGCTCCTGGCACCTCCCTGCCCATCGGCACAGAGACATTTAAGATTGAAATCAAGCAGGACGGCATTTATGAGCTCACGTATGCCGATTTAGAAGCGGCCGGTATGCAGGTCGGCAGCGTCGATCCCCAGACATTTGAGATGAACTACCGTGGAGGTCCGGTGGCTTATGAATTCATCGGTGATGATGACAACTCATTTGAATCATCGGAAAAAATCAGATTCTATGGTTGGGCATTTAACGGTTCGCGACTGGAGCGCCAATTCATCACCAACAACGTCTTCTGGCTCTGGGCCGGTGGTAGTCCGACAACTATAACCGGAATTGACTCACTTGCCGGCGGGACGCCCGTGACGGAGTTCCTCTCCAGCGTAACTCGCGAGGAAGAAAACCATTACATCAGCATCTACACCAACTGGAAGGACTCATACCCTAACGAGGCTGACTCCTGGTACTGGGATCGAGTGCCACCGATATCAAGATTTGCTCGTTATGGAACATACACCATGACTTTGAATAATCCGGCCGATTCGGGACCAGATGCCCAGTTTACGGCCGAGTTTTCAACAAGAGATGCCTCAACGACAAATTCTGTTGGTTTTACAACCACCATTACAATGAATAACTATTTTGAGAGTAGTACCGGCAACTGGTTGTATGAGAATAATGCCAATATAACAGGCAGCGTTCCAATCAATACCTTGATCAACGGTACCAATAATTTCGATGTTAGCTATATGAGTACTCAGTGGTCTGCTGCTGATGCAAAATGCCTTCCCTGCACTGCCTTGAACCGGATAACGGTCGACTATCTGCGTAAATTGATCGCCAGCGACAACCAATTGATATTCAGCGCTGACAACGGTGGACCCAAAGAGTTCCAGGTACAAAACTTTTTGCAAAATCAGCCAATCATTTGGGATATAAGCCAACGGACTTTTCCCATTTCGATCACCCAGTCCACCATCGACGTGAGCGGTGGCGGACCTTACGCCTTCACCTTTGGGTCTAGCCAACCGGCCGGCTCCAAATTCATCGCCATATCCGAACAGAATACGCTGTCTCCCCTAACCATCAGCAAATATATTCCAGCGGACTTAAATCCGACCTCGGGGGGCGCCGATTGGGTGGCCATATCGAACCCGGACTTCTTATCCCAGGTGCAGGTCCTGGCCGATCACCGTTCGTCGTCGATACACGGTGGTCTGTCCACGCACGTGATTTCAGTGGAAGATGTGATCAACCAGTATGGTTATGGATTGCCGATCCCGGCCGCAATCAAAGATTACCTGAAATACGCCCTCGAGAATTGGAATACGCCGCCAACTTTCGCTCTGCTAGTCGGCGATTCAACCCAGGATCCGCGCCATCTCAATCCAGACTGGACCGATGAACAATTCATGTTATCTGACATGGTCCATATCGATCCCTGGCAGGGTGAAATCCCCTCCGATTTGGTTTTTAGCTTACTAAGTGACGACGATCTGGCACCAGATATCTATCTGGGCCGTATAGCTGCCCAAACGGCCGATCATGTGGCCACAGCTGTTAGCAAAATTATCCGCTATGATCAGAATCAGCTACAGTCTTATGGCTGGATGGAAAATATAGTTTTCGTGAGCGATAACCCTGGTGCCGCCGGTAATTTCTGCCTTCAAAATCAATGGCAAGCAGATAAGCTGCCAGATAGTTTCAAAACCATTCCCTTCTGCCGTGAAAATTACAGTGACGTGGACGGCTTGCGCGCCGATATTTTTCAGGCCATGAACAATACAGGGGCAACGATAATTAACTATCGCGGCCATGGTGCGACAGATAACTGGGGTGGTTCGATACTAACCACCAGTGACGTAGACAACTTCACCAATACGCAACGACCATTTGTGATCATCACAGGTAATTGCCTGGACGGCAAATACAACAACCCAGAGAAACAGGGCCTCGGGGAGACCTTATTGCGAGCCAAAAATGCCCAAGGAATCGGCGTGGGCGCTGCCGCTCATTTTGGTTCTACAGGGTTGGGCCTTTCCAGCGAACATTCAGCTATCATCGGCGCGTTTTACGACGAGCTGTTTAACCAAGGAATCACCACCATCGGTGGAGCAACCACCTATGCTAAGATATATTATGGTTCGCTTCCGGGCGCGTATGATTCGCTGATATACAGCTACGTTGTCGGAGGCGATCCGGCGATGCAACTCTTCAGACCTAACTTGAGCCTAGCCCACTCGGCTAACACAGCGGCTGCCGCACCTGGTGAAGAAGTGCGTTACCAACTTGATATCTCCAATTTTGGCGTTTATCCAAGCCACGCTTCGGTCGAACACCTGCTACCAGATGGATTCCATTTCATTACCGCCACTTCATCAATCGAAGTAGATATAAAGGACGATGGCAACCCGCTGCAATTCGACATACAATTTGGAGAAGGTTTAAGAAATAAAGGTATACCGCGGAACGAAACGGCGACAGTCGTAATTACGGCCTTTATCACGCCTACCATTTCCCTGGGCGCAAAGAGCGCGGATGCGAGCGTCACAGGAACGGGTTTAGATTACGTGCCAGGCAACGAACAGGACCAAGCTGAGGTGATGGTCTTAAACCGGGCGGCTTGGTTGCCAATTTTGCTTAAATGAACTTAAAAGCGACCCATATCTCAAAAAAATACATCGGCAACGGTTTATCAATCGCCCTGCTGTTGGCGATTTTCTTGAGCGGACTGTCGTTCAGCAACGCCAGGGGAGAGAATCCTACAGCGGTTTCGCTAATCTACTTCAGAGGTCAAGGTCAGGATAGCGCAGTAGTTCTCGAGTGGGCAACGGCGACCGAACTGGATACCGTCGGCTTTGAAATAGAACGCGCTTTGCAATTGGAAGGCCCATTTCAAAGATTGAGCGCTATCGGTTTTGTACCCTCTCTGGCCAGCGATGCATTCTCCGGCGCTGAATATGAAGTTAGGGACGAAGACGGCGTCAATAACGGCCAGAATTATTTCTACATTTTGATCGAAATTGAACTTGATGGCACCGAAAACAGAACCCAGCCGATCGTGGTTACTGCTGGCCAGACCCAGGCACCGCCCACTGTCACATCTACTATAGCCCAATCGACGGGAACCACTGTTCCCTCTTCGCCAAGCAGCACACCGCAGCGTACGCCTACCAGGACGCCAACGCCGCAGGTTACCAGTCAAGCATCATCAGGTGAACAAACCACAGGCTCGACTTCCGGCGCTGGAGCGACTGCAACGATTTTATCTAGAACGATAAACCAGAATCCTACTTCTACTAGCGGCGTTGCCAGTGCCAATTCAGATACCTCAAGCGGTAACAATACGACGGTATCGAACCAGGCCCAGGCTCAGCCAACCGGCGAAGGATATCCTGCCCCACTGGTTACGCCAGTTTTGCCCGGTAGCGAGTTATCTTACCCTAGCCTTGCCCCAGATAGTATTGAGCAGCCATTCCAGGTGAATCCCAGCGCTTATCCAGGAGCCGCACCAGAAAACATCCCACCTCCAAGCGCCCCAAATTTTGGCACCGCCCCGGCGATAGGCAGCGATTCTTCCCCTGCAACAGTTGACGATTCAGAAATGGCCAGCAGCAATCCAAGTGATCGGCTCGCCAGCACATTCGTTCTATGGATTGGCTTTATCATAGCCTTGCTCATTTTTGTTCTAGGTATCGTCGGCGCCATTTATTGGTACTCCCGCCAGCGTACTGGCTAATTTTGCCCTTGATGTCTACACGAAATATGTTCGCTGTGATCGGTCTAATTATTGGGCTAATCATCGTCGGGTTCGTTGCTGTTTCCCTCTTCGATTTCTTAGATTCCAGAGCCAAAATCACTGATTCCAGTATCCCCGTTGAGGCGATTAAGATATCAATCAGCCAGGATGGTCCTTATCGGATCAAGATGAAAGATCTCCAACAACTTGGATTTCCGGCCGAGAACATTGACACTTCAACAACCAACTTGACCTTGAATGGCAAGCAAGTGCCCTATCAACTTAACGGCGATTTTATATCGTTCTACGGCCAGGCACCTAATAGTCGCTATACGAAATATAATACGTATATTATACACTTCGGCGAACCTGGGCAAAACATGGACAGTCAGAGTTTTTCCGGTGCTGATAATAAGCCAATTCGCCATATTATCCAACACCGTCGCCTGGAGAAGAATCTCTTGTATGATGGTCGAAGCGCGGCTAACTTTGACGGTGATTTGTCATCTCTCGATCCCTGGTATTGGCTGACGATCCAAGCCCAACAGAGCGAATCGATCGACCTGGAGATCGATGAAATAGCCGAAGGTCCGGCCACATTGCGCTTGAGGATGTTAGGCGTTACCCAGAATCCAGATATCGAAGACGACCACGATTTGGATATCTACGTCAATGAACATCTTGTCGGAACAATTACCTGGGATGGAGAAAAGCATTTCGACGATGAAATAGCCCTGAATGAGGGCGTTCTAAAAAAAGGTAAGAATACGATCCGCTTTGATAATAGTCAGACTGGCGCTACTCCCATCGATGTCATGCGACTGGATTGGCTCGAACTTGAGTTTTTGCGGCCGTCTCAGGCAGATGAAGAGAGCCTGTATTTTCAGGGATTCGAGGGGCAGCTCAACATCTTTGGATACGATGAAAAACCGGCCATCTTCGAAATATCTGACCCGGCCGAACCCAGTCTGATAACGGGCTGGCAATTTGAAGACGGAACTGTAACGCTCGGCGTCACGCCAGATGTTCATGGGCTCATCGTCGGCGCCCCTCAATATCTTGAACCCGATAATATTGAAGCCCTCGATGATAGCGCTCTGCTTGATGCAGATAATCAAGCAGACATGCTCATCATCACCACGGAGGAATTAGCCCCGGCCCTGGAACCCTTGCTTGTGGCCAGGGAAGCCCAAGGTATCACGGCCAAGGTTGTCCCGGTCGAAGATATCTATGATGAATTTGGTTTTGGCCAGGCTGGTCCCGAATACATTAATCAGTTCGTTGCCTACACACATGAACAATGGCAAGAACCGGCTCCAAGTTACCTGTTTCTCGTTGGCGACGCGACTTATGATTTCCGCGACTATATGGGCGAAGCGCCTCAGAATGGGGTACCGTCTCCCATGGTACGTGTAAGCTACAGTGGCGAAACCGTTAGCGACGCCCGGTTAGCCGATATCGATGATGATGGCAAGCCCGATTTGGCTGTCGGCCGTTGGCCGGTGGATAATTATCAGGATGTCGAAGATCTAGTGGCCAGGACGCTGGCCTATGAACAGGCAGCACAAGCCTCCAAACAGGCGATTTTTGCCGCCGACAGCAGCAGCAATGAATTCAGCTATTTAGTCGAGGAGCTTTTAGCAGATAGCCAGATGGACAGCGATAATGTACAGCGGCTCATTGGTGCAGAGGCTGAAGAATTTGCCCAAGCCTGGCACGAAGGCGCCTGGCTTGTCACTTATACCGGGCATGGTAGTTTGGATCGTTGGGGAAAAGATAATTTGTTGGATGGCCAATCAGCCCTTGCCCTTAAAACGTCTGGTCCGCCTCCCATTGTCGTCCAGCTTACCTGCCTAACAGGCTTTTTCGCCCACCCAACGCAAACATCATTGTCCGAAACGATGCTGATCGAGGCTGGAGGTCCGGTCCTGATAGTAGCAGCAACAAGCCTAACGCTCTCCACCAGCCAACAACCTTTTGCTACAGCCTTGCTACGGAATTTGCAGGATCCGGCAGTCATCCGGATGGGGGATGCCGTTCTCGAAGCCAAGTTACAGTTGGCAATCGATACAGACAGTGATCTGCAGGAAATCAGCGATACTTTTGGCCTGTTAGGTGATCCCAGTGCCCTGATCTTACGACCTGCAAGGTCAGGTTCATAGTTGCCCCAGGAGCTGTGGATTTGCTCAACAAGCTTCTGCTCCGTAATCGAATTCTAGCAAGTCGATTTTGCTCCCACGCCATCGATTCTCTAGGACACTCTGCTATACCGCTAGCCAGTACTTTGATCGTTTTGATCTTGTATGTCTTCACCTTGGAGGATGATATTTCTTGGGCCTACCACGGTGGTGACGGAGGCGAGTTAATAGCAGCCTCCTATTCACTCGGCATCCCCCACCCCCCAGGATTTCCCATCTACGTGTTGTTCGGAAAACTATTTAGTATGATTCCTATTGGTACAATCGCCTTCCGGTACAATTTGTTTTCTGCCATGTCAATGGCGGCAGCAGCCGGCTTTGTATCGGCGATTGCGGCCAAAAAATCTCTTATACCACAGACTCACATTTGGGCTCTTTCATCATTGACCTTGGCCTGTATTGCTTGTGGTTTAACCTACGCGTTTGTTCCGGTGGTATGGCAACAATCTCTAATCGCCGAGGTATATGCCCTCAACGCTCTATTGCTTGCAGCTCTGCTTTGGGCCATTATCACCGATCGACGGCCGGCGCTAATCGGATTCGTATTTGGCCTGAGTATTGCTGGCCACCTAACATCACTGTTATTCATCCCTCTCCTGCTGCTTTTGGTCCCGAAGAAATCATGGCCCGGTTTGGCAGCCGGAACTGCAATAGGATTACTGCCATTATTGGCTCTGCCTGTCTTATCCAATAGCGGAAGTCCTGTATCTTGGGGCGAAGCGAACACCATCGAAGCTTGGTGGTGGCTCGTTAGCGGCCGGCTCTATCGCCCCAATATCCTCTCGATATCGCCATCATTATGGCTGGCTCGAATGACCAGATGGGGACTAGCTATCTTCCTGCCATTAATGATATTAACGTTTGCAACTATCGTTGGATTGATCGCTGATCGCTCGAACGACCGCAAGCGGCCGGGATCGTCTTTATTAGTAACGGCAATGCTGTTTGTAGGCTATGCACTCACTTACAGTACGCCCGATTCTTTTGTGTATTTAATACCTGCCGTTCTGTTACTAAGCGTAAACCTTGGACTATTTTTACCTCGATTAAAGGTTTTAGCTCTACTTCTACCGCTGTTGATGGTCACCTTGGCCATCCCATCTCTTTCGACGCCGACCGTTGACGTTCGGGGGGCGGCCGAAGAAATGTTGGAGGTGGCTCCGGACAATGCCATATTGCTCACCGGGGGCGACCAAACAGTTGCCGCATTGTGGTATTTCCAACACGTCGAGGGTGTCAGAATGGACATCGCCATTGTCGATGAAAATATGTTTCAGTTTCCCTGGTACCGGCAACGACTACAAGATACTTATCCTGAACTAAAGAGACTAATTGAAGATGATGTACCCGGATTTGTGAAGAGTAATCAACAGGAACGGCCGGTATGCCGTGTATCGTTTGTTGGTCAAGGCTATTACTCATGTGTAGACTATAAGAAAATAAGAGATTCTTAATAGTATCGTGCCCGTAGACTCATCCGTACCTTCTGCAGAAATAAAGCAAGACCAGAGACCCTCCAGACGGTTCGCGCTCCTGCTTTTATTATTTGGGCTAGGATTAGTCCTGTTATGGTTTGGACTTGTGACCTACCGGTTAATTCAAGTTCGAAGTTCTCTGTTAGGGCACCAGGACGATCTTTACCAAATCATGGGCGCTGGCATCATGCAGGCTGATCCCTTGGAGCTGGAACGTTTGGCAGTTGGCGTTCGAGAGGACATCAAAACCATTCAAACCATCGTTACCCCTTTTGAGACGTTTGCTGCTTTATTGGCCCCTTTGCCAATAGTCGGTTCCATTTCAGAAGCGACGCCGGAGTTATTGGCGATCGCAGATTCGGGAAGTGAAGCGGCTCTGCTTTTGGTGCAGGCAGTCAGGCCCTCCCTGGATATCATCCAATCAGACGATGGTCTTTATCAAGCGGAACTACCGAAAATACTCGAAAGTTTACAGCAGGCAGAACCCGAGTTAATTGCAGCCGCTACGGCCTTAGCTCAGCTTGAGACCCATAGATCTAACTTAAAAAATGAAGAAGATCTGCCCATTCAAATACAGGATCTTCTGAGGCTATTGGATGACAACCTGCCGCTGGCTCGCGAGAGCTTGACCATTGCGCAGATTCTTCCGGAATTGATGGGAATGAACGGCCGCCGAAGCTATCTCATATTGGCTCAAAATGAAGATGAATTACGAGCCACTGGGGGCTTTATCAGTGGTGCTGGATTACTAACCGTCGAAAATGGCCAGATCATGGTACTCGACTTCAAAAATGCCAACCTGATCGACGATTGGCAGAACAAACCTTATGGTTTTCCTCCCCAACCCTATAACGATTTTATGGGAATGGACATTTTTCTATTTCGGGATTCAAACTATTGGCCCGATTTCCCGACATCGGCCGAGATGGCCATCGATCTTTATAACTATAGTCAGAATGTATCGCTCGATGGCGCTGTGGCCCTGGATCAGCATTTTGTTCAAGCGCTTCTTGAAGCGACCGGCCCTCTCTACATATCAGACCTCGATCAGAATGTAAATAGTTCGAACGTGGTCCAGGAAATGCGCGAAGAGTGGGGGCCTGGTAACCAACTCTACCATGAGGAAAACTGGATCTTGGATAGAAAATCCTTCATGGGTCCTTTGGCAAAGGCCATTAAAGACCGGATCCTGCTTAATATTGGTTCTCTCGATATATTACAACTTACCAAAGCAATAAATGAGGGGATCGAACAGCGCCACCTGCAAATTTATTTTCGTGACCCAGAGGCAGCCCAAATCTTAGAAAAGATTGGATGGGATGGTGGACTAGATATACCCAGCGACGGCGACTTTTTATTAGCCGTCGATACGAATATGGGTTTCAACAAAGTGAACGCGACAGTAGATAGATCACTCAAATACCAGGTAACTTTAGATGAAACGGGGACGGGCGCTGCAGAAGTAGCAATAGAGTATGCGTTTCCAGACAATATCGCCGAGACTGCTTGTATCCATGGCAACATTAGTTATACTGAAAATACGCGCTATGGGGATTTGATCGAGGATTGTTATTGGAATTATTTACGGGTGTACACGCCGATTGGGAGTAAGTTTCGAAGTTCT
>JAHEJP010000518.1 GCA_024638855.1 Chloroflexota bacterium | reverse complement strand
GAAAAGGATCAGGCCGAAGCCGCTGGTCTGGTAAAGATCGATCTCCTGGGTAATCGCTCCCTGGCAGTTATCCGCGACGCTTTGGCCGCCATTCGTGACAACACCGGTAGAAATATCTCCTATGCCCAGTTCAACCCTCTTGATGATCCTAGAACCCAGAGGCTGATTGCCAGGGGTGAGACCATGGGCGTTTTTTACGTGGAATCACCGGCCATGCGCCAGTTACAGCAAATGACCGGTCGGGGTGACTACGAGCATTTGGTCATTCACTCCTCCATTATCCGGCCGGCAGCCAATCAATACATTCTAGAGTACGTGCGGCGGCTCAAAGGTGCTCCATACAAGAGCGTCCATCCGCTGTTGGATGAGGCGCTCACCGAAACCTACGGCATTATGGTTTACCAGGAAGATGTTTCCCAGATCGCCATGAAGCTGGCTGGTTTCGATGCAGCGGATGCAGACACCCTGCGCAAGGTTTTATCCAAAAAGAGTAAAGAACGGTTGTCTGACTACCGTAACCGTTTTTATAAGGGCTGCCGCCGACGCGGAGTAAGTAGCCGGGTGATTGACGCTGTCTGGGGGATGATTGAATCTTTCGGTGGTTACAGCTTTTGCAAGCCACATTCGGCCAGCTATGCCCTGGTCAGTTTTAAATCAGCCTATCTCAAGGCGCATTATCCTGCAGAGTTCATGGCAGCAGTGATTTCCAATGGTGGAGGCTACTATTCCACCTTTGCCTACATTTCAGAGGCCAGACGTCTGGGGCTCCTGGTGTTAGGACCGGATGTCAACGCTAGCGACATCGAGTACAGAGGCAAGGACCGGATCATACGTGTGGGACTGATGCAACTTAAGGGACTTTCCCGCGATGTCCAGGAAACCATTGTCAGAGAACGACGTCGGAGTGGCCCCTTTCGCTCCCTGGATGATTTCTGTCTGAGAGTTGACCCGGAGCCGGCCACTACAAAGATCTTGGTGCAAAGTGGGACTTTGGATAGTATCGCCGGTAGACTCAATCGGCCGCAAATGCTCTGGCGGTTTTATGGTGAACGTAGAGATCAGGCCGTGGGCGAATCCTTTTCCTTGCTGCCCAGTAGAGCCGTCTGCGTAGAATGGCCGGAGGTTCAAGACTACGATCACTTGACTAAACTATCCCATGAACGTGAGACTTTGGGTTTCATCCTCTCAGTTCATCCTCTCAGGTTCTTTAGCGAGAAAATTGCTGCCAACGGGCGGAGAATAATGCCGGCAAATCAGCTCCACCAACATGTGGGACGGAGAATGACGCTGGCGGCCTGGACCATCACCGGCAAGGAAGTGATTACTCGCAATGGTGATCCTATGGAGTTTATCTCGTTCGAGGATGAAACGGCCATTTTCGAGACCACCTTCTTTCCTAAAGCCTATCAGCGCTTCTGCCAGATCCTCGATATGAACCGTGCCTATCTTCTCACCGGCCGGGTCGAGGAGCAACACGGGACAGTAAGTTTGAACGTAGCCGACGTTCGAAGACTATGAAATACTTTACCCAAAACTTGCCGTGACCAAGAATGAATAAGGTTACTTTATTATTATTCTTGTTAAACTTTTTCATCGCCAAATGTCTTGCAAATACTCTTTTATCGGGTGAATCCTAGGTAAGCTCGATTTCTAAACCACTGGGAATAGTTAAGTAAATCAGTTTTATTTCATATACATCGGGAACTTATGGCATAACGATTGCATAAGATTCATCGCGTGAAAGATACGTGCAGAGGGCATCCTCGCCCTCCCTTTGGATGGAAACAAAAACACCTAACTTGGGAAATTCTCTGATGGCTGAGGAATCGTTCGATGTTGAAAGCAGGCGTCGCTACCCACGCCTGGAATTTGGGATCAGAGTCTTTGAAGAAAAGGACTGGATGATCAGAGATCTGAATCCTCTCGGCTGCTACATCGAGACCTCCAAGCCTCTCCCCATTGATACTGAGCTAAAACTTCAGTTCCAAATTCCACTCGACTCGCAATACCTTCCAATAGAGGCCAAAGGTGTTGTCCGGCGCAGCGAACCGGATGGAATGGCCATTGAGTTCACCGAAATGCAGCCCATCTATTTTGCCTACCTGGAAAAATTTGTAGAAACTTATTACTAAGTCGCTAATTCGAGAATTAGTTGATTAGAGAATTGGGAAATTGACTAGGATTTGTCTCTAAATCGGAGGGCAAGTTGATCGGCGGATAGTACCTCGCGCACCGCATCGGAATCGGGCGCAGGCTTGAGGCCCGCATGTCTCAGTATGCGACTGACCATCTTACGGTCCACCTGAATAGGCCGTCGGGCTGAGACCCTTCGAGCTATTTCACTGTCAGAGATTCCAGGCTCATTTACGTATTCCTTGATAACTTCCAGGCGGGTAACGTCATCTGCCTTCCACGGACCTTTAGGACCCGGTTTGTCATCCATAACAGCGCGCAGACCTCTTTCCTGGGAACGAATCAGATAGCGTTCCAAGGTCTCCCGGTCCACCTGAAAACCAGCGCAGAGCTCCCTTAAGCTGGCAACGCCAAGACGAGCCAACTGGATCATGGTCGCCTTGCGAAACTCCCTGTCTTTTTCGCCAAATACAGCATATAGCTCGCCATCTTTAAAGACTTCCACCTTTCCGTGACGTTCGCGCAGGTGTACTCGTGAGTTGATACGCCTTTCGGTGTCATCTTTTGCGAACTCAAACATATCAGACATCACGTCACCTCGCTTCACGCAATATAGCTCAAAACATACAGAATTACAACGGCTTAGTATGAGAGCATTGCAGATTTTAGATTGTAGATTGCAGATTTGGGATGTGAGATGTGGGAAGGCATAGGGCATGGAGCATGGAAAAAAATTGCGGATTGCAGATTGCGAATTGCGGATTTCAAAAAAAGCAGAAGACAGAGAGAAGATTCTAGATTGTAGATTGCGGATTTACTACTAATCGCTTACTGCGCGAAGCGCCCTGAGCCTGTCGAAGGGCTCACCGCTTACTATTAACTATTTAATCAATTGACTAATGCAGATTACTCTCTATCGAACAGC
>JAHEJP010000150.1 GCA_024638855.1 Chloroflexota bacterium | reverse complement strand
CCAGCAATAGAACGCATCAAAGGCGTTGGTAGATTCAAGTAAAAATGTTTGACTCCAGTGAGTTGAGCGATTATTTCGGAGATTTGTCTGTTAAGCAAGTCCGCTCCGACGATAGCGTAGCGACATCCTGGTTGGCCCATGGTGATGGCCCTGGCATGAACCTCGGCTGCGTCCCGTACATCAACGAAACTGCCACCTGTATCAATAACAGGAGTCATGCCGTTGACCAGGTCGCGAATCCAGCGCATTGCTGGGGTGACACGATAGTCATAAGGTCCCCACAGGCCGGCCGGGCAAAGGGAAATCATCGGCACACCATACTTCGCTGCCAGACGCCAGGCCTCTTTTTCTGCCCGAGTTTTAGCCTGGGAATATGGGGTTACCGCATTCTCATTCCAATCCTGGGTAGTACGCTGCTTTGTTGGATCGTCGGTGAAGCCGATGGCGTAGGTGGAGCTGGTATAGATAAGGCGTCCGATATTGAACCTCTTAGCGGCTTGCAGGATGTTTCGCACACCAAGGCATGATGTTTTAAAAATCTCCCAGGGATCGGCGACCCAAAAGCGAAAGACGGCCGCAGAATGAATAATAACCTGGCACTCGGCGGCCGCAGCCATAACCGAGTCTTTTTCCTGGATATCACCATACTTGATCCTGACTGGTAAGCCAGCGAGCCCCCGAAGATCCGAAGTCGGCCGGACGAAGGCGATGACCTCGTGATTTTTTGCCAACAAAGCACGGACCGTATTAGCACCTAAATGGCCGTTGGCGCCAGTCACTAAGACTCGGGTCATCGTTTACTCAGTTTCACCGTCGATAAGACAAGCTAGGTAAGCAGTGGTATACGTTTTCTTCACGTCCCATACTATTATGCTAACACAAGGCTTTCAACTCATCTAGAGACAATGGTCCGCGAACGAACATGATCCGGGAATGAACAGTGAACCTGTTTTCCTTTACAAAGGAAAACGGCCCATGTTAAGATATGAAAGAATCTGAGGATGAAATGGCTCCAGCGGATAACAAAATGGTCACAGTATCGGATGGATATCGCGTGATAATTGAAAAACAAAAATGGTGGGAGTTGCCAGTCCAAATCTTGGGACTGTTGGTGGCCATTGCTATCACCGTAGGCATCTACTTAGCACGAGACCAGATCTCGCAACTACCAGCCTATGGTTATCCGACTGTTTTCCTCTTAAGTTTATTGGGCAATGCATCGGTGATTGTACCGGCGCCAAGTTTCGCCGTCGCATTCGTGGCTGGAGGAGCGCTTAACCCGATAGCCGTAGGCGTGATAGCGGGTCTAGGCGCTGCCTTAGGCGAGTTAACAGGTTATCTGGCCGGTGCTAGTGGTAAAGGGGTCGTTGATCGGCGGCCGACATACCAGAAACTGAGACGAGGGATGGAAAAATCAGGCTTCCTGGTCATATTTACATTGGGAGTGGTGCCCAATTTCTTATTCGACATAGGCGGCATACTCGCCGGCGCCGTGCGCATGCCCATATGGAAATTTCTTTTGGCTGCCTGGCTGGGCAAAAGCATCCGCCTAAGCATCGTAGCGGCGACGGGCTACTTATGGTTGCAGTGAGGAGCTGATTCCGAGCTAGTCTTGTCCCTTGTAGGCCAGCAATACAACGCCAATTTCTGCTTCCAGTTTTTGTAAACGGTTGACGTCGTCTGCGGAGAGTTTGGCCAGCTCATACTGGGGCTGGAGAGCGACAACATAGTAGCCCACTTCTTCTTCAAAGGCTTTAAGTTTGTCCAGGTTTTCCTGATCCAGATTGGCGATTTGCAAGCGTGGAGCAGACATAATTCCTCCTACTAACGTCTGAGCATGGTTCTCTATTTCTACATATAAAGACAGATCGGCCAGTTCAACAATTTGGATGATTGAGAATTCGGCGGTTGGAACCCACAGTCTATCCATACATTGTAAAGATTGTTAGGAGATGAGCAAGCTGTTCACCAATCCACCCGTTCGGCTTCAAGGCTCATCTGGCGAATTAGATCGTAATCTTGTTTATTGACCGGAGCGAAGCGATTGAGGTTGGTTTGTTGAAGAAGTTCTTGACCAGCTTCGTCCAGATCAAGGGTCAGAAATACTTCACGAATAGTATGGCGTAATTCTGGCTTAAGGCGCAACGAGATGACCCAGGGTGGAATAGGGCTTGGACCCAATATCTCGACTACACGCAATAAATGTCTCAATGTCGGCCTATGGGCGATCTCAATTTCTAGCACCGTGCTGTCAATGGCCGAGGCATCAATCTCGCGAGATAAAACCATTTCAATAGCATTTTGATGGCTTCCAGCAGCAATTACATTTGAGAAGTACCCGGCAGTTTCGCCCAGGGTTGCCAGATGATAACGGGTGATATTGTAACCAGACTGGGAATTAGGTTCGTTATAGGCCCAACGACAGCCGCGCAGACTGGCAAAATCGAAAAATTGGCTATCTCTATGGACCACAACATCGGAGAAGTATACCGGCCGGTCTTGGTAACGATCGCCACGCATCACCGGAGCAGCCAGTAACTCGACAGAGGGATTGGGCCGATCTACTTTCTGAACGAAGGGCAAGCCGCATATCCAACCAACGTGGATATCACCTGCATCTAATAATCTCTCTCTCTCCTGCCAGGATACATCATCGATGTAGTCTGAATCCAGGCCTAAGCGATCACTGACGTATTGGCTCAGGAGACGCCCGATGTAATCCTGGTTCGGAGCTTGAATCGAGGTGAATAGCAGGTGCATCATCATCCCTTAGCGGCATTGAAAAGACCGTCAACGCTAAGGTAACGTTGGCCTGTATCGGCAAACACAGCCACGATGACCGCGCCGCTGTTTTCCGGACGTGCTGCAATTTGTAAAGCGGCATAGGCGGTGGCACCTGAGGAAATGCCGGCTAATATTCCTTCCCGCCGAGCAAGTTGGCGACAGGTCTCAAAGGCTTCATTCTCAGAAACCAGAAATATCTCGTCAATAATGTCTCGGTCTAGGGTTTCAGGCACAAAGCCAGGAGCGGTGCCCATCATACGATGCGGATGGAAAATGCCTTGGGAGATTGTTGGGGATTCTTGTGGCTCGACAGCCACCAGCTTTAGGCCAGGTTTTTGTTCTTTTAGAAATCGGCCAGCACCACATAAGGTGCCCCCCGTACCCAACCCGGCAACTAGAACATCGATTTGGCCGTCCGTATCTTGCCATAGTTCAGGACCGGTAGTCAGGGTGTGGGCTTTGGGATTCGATTGATTCACATGTTGGCCTACGTAGAAATAATCTGGATTCTTGGCCAGTAGTTCCTTGAGCTTTTTCCGAGCTCCAACAGTGCCCTCAGATGCTGGCGTTAAGACAAGCTCAGCGCCCAAAGCACGCAAGATTTGACGTCTTTCGCGACTTTGGATTTCGGACATAACTAAGAGGGCCCGGTAATCCCGAAGGGCGGCAATGAAGGCCACGGCCATACCTGTATTGCCACTGGTTGCTTCAATGAGCGTACTTCCCGGTTTTAATAAACCGGCTGCTTCGGCATCTTCAACGATTTGTAACACCGCACGATCCTTGAGGCTCACCGGATTCATGAATTCACACTTTGAAAAGAGATTGAAGTCGGGAGCCAGACGACGTAAACGCAACAAGGGCGTTTGGCCGATCAATTGGGTAAGGTCCTCATAATAATTCATAAAAAATCAAACCATCATAGCCAGGAAACGTTCGGCATAAAATGTGGCCGTCCGGGCGGCCGGCGACACCTTGGGCAGAATGAGATCAAAACCATGGTCAGTATCAGGCAATTCAAGGTAGATTGAGAGCGCACCCGCACGATGGAGAGCTCGATTCAAGCGCTTGATCTGGCCAACCATGCCGCCAAAATCATGGGCGCCTTGTATGAATAAGGTAGGAGGGCAATCCGGCGAAACGTGGCTAAGGGGCGAAGCCAATTGGTACCTATCTGGGAACTCTTCAGGCGAGCCGCCCATGAAATCAGTAATCCAAGATTCCGGACTAATCCAACTCGCATAATCCGGCAAGAACCGTATCCTCCGCATAAACGGCGTCAAAGGATCGACAATGGTATTCAACCAGTGATAGGCTTGCTTACTTGCCAAGACATTATCTGGCTTGAAGTACTCGTAAGTGTCTACCATATCTGAAAAACCATAGTAACAGACCACTGCCCGTACTGACGTATCGGCTTGCTGTTCATCTGTTCTAAAAGCCGGATTTTTAGGTGTATAGGCGGCCAACAAAGATAGGTGACCGCCGGCCGATCCACCTATCAAAATAATGCGATTGGGATCAACCTCGAATTGATGGGAATTGGTCTTGAGCCAGCCAATAGCTCGTTTGACATCGCCAACCATACCAAAGAGATCGGCTTTGGGAGCCATGGTATAAGCAACATCCATAATGGTATGACCCTGCCAGGCCAGATGGCGGAAAAAAGGGCGGGTCAGGAAATCTTTGTCGCAGAAATGCCAGGCGCTGCCGTGAACATAAACAAGCCCTAAACCACTAGGCGTCACTTCTTTCGGCGGTTGCCATAAATCACAGAGTAATGGCTCACCTGAAGCAGGCCATTGCCCAAAGACGATGTTTCTCTGCCAGCGAACGCCGGCCTCTGGATCGGGAAGATTGGGAGGCCAGCGCCTGGGTAAAAGACGAGGTTGGATTGGAGAAGGAATATTATTTTTCCAGTTTAAGCCAAAGGCTTGCGTAAAAAGTTCGTCTCGACCCCTGGTCACCCGACGGACGTGACAGGCTGAGGCCCCAAAGGCAAATAGACCGGTGACGGCCACTGACCACTCTCTACGCCATAAGGCCACGAAGCCGCCAAGAATGCCAAAAAAGGTCCATAAAGGGGCCAGGGCTCCGGCAAGTACTTTTGGTCCCACCATGAGGCCGCCAAGCACGCCATGGGGCTTTGTGAAGCGTATCAGCGTCAAAGCAGCAAACATCGCCGATAGATAGGTGATCAAGCGCATTGCTAACTCCTAGTCGGTGACTGTCTCATCTCCGAAATCGATCGAACAACAATATGAAAAGCGCACCTCGACATGCTAAATTAGATCAACCCATTTTGGTCATTCTGGATTCTTGTAGGGAGCTGTCAAAAATGTCCAGCGCCTCCCCAAGTTGACCCTTGTCGACGATTAGGGGAGGGATCCAGCGGATGACGTTGCCAAAGGTGCCGCAAGTGAGCAGCATGAGACCATTCCGGTAGGCAGTCTTGGCTACATCGGCCGCCCGCTCAGGCCAGGGTTCTCCTTGAGGTTGGCTAAATTCGGTAGCCACCATCAATCCTAAGCCGCGAACATCGCCGATTTCGGAGTAACGTTTCTGTAATTGTCTTAAACCAGCCATCAGCTGCTGGCCCATAGCAGCGGCATTTTCGACCAGGCCTTCGTCGCGCATGGTCTGGATAGTTGCCACAGCCGCGGCGCACGACACGGCATTGCCGCCATACGTACCCCCGTGGGAACCGGGCGGCCACTTTTGCATCAGCTCTCGAGATGCCGCTACACCAGACAGAGGCATGCCCGAAGCCATGCCCTTAGCCATGATCATGATATCAGGGACGGTCTGGGTATGTTCGATGGCAAACCAACGACCGGTCCGGCCGAATCCTGACTGTACTTCATCGGCGATGAGGAGAATGCCATAATCGTCGCAGATTTGGCGCAGCCTAGGCAGAAATGACCTGGACGGTACAACATAACCGCCTTCGCCCAGTACCGGCTCGATCACGATGGCGGCTGTTTCATCTGGCGCACTCTGGCTTTTCAACAATCGTTTGAGTTCGCGAATGCAAAAATCAACAGTGCGATCTTCATCCCATCCGTAATAATAAGCATATGGATACGGCGCCACAAATATGCCAGGGACAAGTGGTTGGTAACCGGCCCGATAAATCGTCTTGGAGGTAGTCATGGCCATCGTTGCATGGGTACGACCGTGAAACGAACCCTGAAATACGATGATATTGCTCCTGCCCGAAGCAGCCCTGGCTAATTTGACGGCTCCTTCAACAGCTTCAGCACCCGAATTGCTGAAAAAAAAGCAGTCCAGAGCGGGTGGCACGACGGCGCTTAGTTCCTCGGCAAGCTGAATCAATGGCTCATGGATAACGATATTGGCTTGACCATGGATAAGCCTGGCGGCTTGCTGCTGGATAGCGGCAACAACCCGGGGATGGCAATGCCCGGTGTTGGTCACGCCAATACCGGTTGTAAAATCAAGGTAGCGGCGCCCGTCGGTGGCGTATAGGCAGGCTCCTTCCCCGCGATCGACAAAGAGTTCGGCCGATCGGCTCCAGACCGGTGAAATGTGTTGCATCGGATTGTCTTTCATTGTGAGTCTCCAAACCAGGAAATGGTATTCAGCGGTAAGCTGAATTTGTTGGTTAAATTAAAATTCAGTCTTTCCACTTACTTCAAAAGAAAAGTTCCGACCTTGCATATCGTTTAGGTAAAAGAAGGAACCTTTCTCCACTAAGCTACCTAAACCTTAACTGATTTTACTGCGGAGTCGTCTGGATTCATAAGTTAGAACAAACACGGCGTTCTGTTAAAGTTGCAGTATAATGATGATCCAAAATCACCCTTGTTACAGCTGGAGGAACCATTCAATGCCTAGCCTAAGAGAACGCCTGAGTCAACTAATCAGCAGTGGCACCTTGCCAGAACAAGGTTGCACCCACAAAGATCAAATCCAAGATGTGACGCCCAGCGCCAATGGATGCGAAGATTGTCTCAAGACTGGAGATCCTTGGGTTCATCTTCGAATGTGCCTTAGCTGTGGATATGTAGGCTGTTGTGACAATTCACCTAACCGGCACGCTACAAAACACTATCATACAACCCAGCATCCATTGATAACTTCCCAAGAACCTGGAGAAGATTGGGTTTGGTGTTATGTGGATGAGACGCTGATTTATCCTGATTGAGTTGCACGTCCTTTTTTAGCGACAAAGACGCGGGCACTCCCAATAGAACATCAATTTCAAGGACCAAGATTTAAAGCACGATGATCGATCAAGCATTTGATAGGCGCTCCCACGAACCGGCATCGCAACTGGCCATTTACGCCTGTTTAGAGATATGGGGCGATATCGCCCTATTCGCTCCGAAATTCTGGAAGACTATGGCTTAGAATTTAACATCCGAGTAGGCATCAAGACAGGTCTGGTCGTTATCGGCGAGATGGGGACTCAGGCGGCGGTGGCGTATAAGGCCATGGGTGACGCCATCAACGTGGCTACACGCATTGAAGCTACTGAGACCCCAGACACGCTCTAGATTTCAGTCGATACCTATGGGTTGGTGGCTTATTTCTTAGATGTTGAAGCCCTCAAACGCGAATTGCATGATAAATCTGTCGGGCTGGTATGATGCATGTGCGAACCGGCCGTCTCTGGCTGTCTTTGACGACTTATTTTGAGCTGTTCCGACCTCAATAGATCTGCTCCTAGATCTGGCGAACATGATTAAAGAGGTGCGGCTACTTATCCCGTGCGGGCTAAGACCGGTTCGTGATTCTGCTGGTTGACGATTGAAAGAAGAAGCTGCGGTGAATAAAGCTGAATATTATGAAGAGATCGAATTATCACCATTAGACGACAGCGAGAGCAGAGAATTAGCTGAGTGTCTACTAAGTGCAATTGCGCAAATCCTATGGGATGACGCGAGAACCCTCGAGCGCAATTGCCTAGAAGTAAACCGCCGCAAACAAATTTCATTCCGAAAGAATTAATCGCGATCTACTTAAGCATCTCTGAGTTGCCGCGGTAAGAGAATTACAGCAAAAAAACCGGCCGATGTATCTGGTATTCCAGGTAGATATTCGGACTCAAGCGTTGCTCAATTTAGGTTGGAATAGTGAGGCCTTTGGCATGCTTGAGGAAGGCCGAGATGCGGGCGAAAGATCAGGCGGCCGGTTCGAGTTGGTCCTAATCTTGGTCACCCGGGCTAAAGTTGAAGCAGAACAGGAAAATTTAGCCTAGGCCGAATAAGCGCGTGACCAGGGACGGCAAGCAACAAGCATTATAACAAGACATATCAGCGACGAAGATCTGCAACATCGTTTTTTGAATTTGCATGAAGTGCGTCTTTTGATGGAAAATGGGAGTAACAAATTGACCTAGATCTTTATGAAGGTTACGTGACAATTAGGCAGCCATGAAGGCTACCGGTTATGTGCCAAGGACGAGGAGGAATGAATGTGGAGCCATCAGATGGTGTTACCTTTCTTGAAATGCGGGAGAAAAATATTGCGTAATATACGATTATCTAAAAGCTCCCGGTTAAAAGAATAGGTGATCCTCGCCTATTATGAAGTGGAGAATTTTCGAGTTCAGCTTGAATAAAGGAGCTGTGCATGGCTAAACCCATCATAATGACCGTTGACGACGAGCCGCAAGTACTCAATGCCGTGCAACGGGATTTGCGAGCGCATTATCGAGGCGATTACCGGATCGTGAAAGCAAACACGGGCCGCGATGCCTTAGACGCTATCCAAAAGTTTAAAGAACGAAATGAAGCCATCGCCCTCTTCCTGGTCGATCAGCGAATGCCCGAAATGACGGGGACCGAGTTCATGGCCGAAGCGATTAAGCATTATCCTGATGCGCGAAAAGTTTTGCTAACTGCCTATGCCGATACGGAAGCGGCCATCGCCAGTATCAATAGCGTCGGTCTTGATTACTATTTAATGAAGCCATGGGATCCTCCCGAAGAGCACATGTACCCCATTCTTGATGATTTATTGAGTGATTGGCTGGCCACGGTTCCATTGCCGTACGATGGCATTCGCGTAGCCGGCACCTTGTGGTCGGCAACATCACACGATGTTAAAGATTTCTTGGCTAGAAACCGCATCCCGTATCAATGGCTGGATATTGAAGCAAACTCTGATGCCTTAGCATTAGTGGAAAGTTCAACCTCTGGGACGCACCAGCTACCGGTCGTCTATTTTCCCGACGGCGAGGTAATGGTTAACCCAGATTTTCAAAGACTGGCCAATAAATGTGGCTTACAGACAGTGGCGATGGAAGATTTTTACGACCTGATCATTGTTGGAGCCGGGCCAGCCGGATTAGGCGCCGCCGTCTATGGCGCTTCTGAAGGGCTAAAAACCCTGATGATCGACAAAGAGGCCACAGGCGGGCAAGCTGGAACCAGTTCGCGGATAGAAAATTATCTTGGCTTTCCGAAAGGGCTAAGTGGCAGTGACCTGGCACGGCGAGCGACCGCCCAGGCCAAGCGCCTTGGAGCCGAAATTCTTTTAGCTCAATCTGTCGTCAACGTGCGGGTAGAGGACCCTTATCGATATATAATCCTCTCCGATGGCACTGAAATTGGATGCCGGGCATTGATCATTGCTACTGGTGTGAAGACAAGGAAACTCAATGTCCCCGGCGCAGAAAGGTTAACGGGGGCTGGGATTTATTATGGTGCTGCATTGACCGAGGCGGCCTATTATCGCAACCAACCTATGTATGTGGTAGGCGGAGCAAATTCTGCCGGCCAAGGTGCGATGTTTTTCTCCCGTTACGCCTCTCAGGTGACCATGCTTGTAAGAGGTAGTTCGCTAGCAAGGGGCATGTCCCAATATTTAGTAGACCAGATTGAGTCGACTGAAAATATCGCGGTCAAGGTACTGACCAATGTGACAGAAGCCTTTGGGAAAGAACGATTGGAAGCTATCACGATAAGATACGAGGAAACGGGTAAATCCGAGAAAGTGGCCTGTTCGGCACTATTCATATTCATCGGCGCGATCCCCCATACCGATATGGTGGAGGGCGTGGTCGAACGAAACCGGGCTGGTTTCATCTTAACTGGACCGGACCTGATTCGCGATGGTCAAAGACCAGCTGGCTGGACATTGAGGCGCGATCCATTTTTGTTAGAAACAAACGTGCCGGGTGTCTTCGCCGCCGGCGATGTGCGTCAAGGTGCCGTCCGGCGAGTGGCTTCGGCTGTTGGCCAAGGAGCCATTGCCGTTAATTTTGTTCACCAATATTTGAAGACTGTCTAATAGTTTAGCCTGCTAAAAGCCAGGGATATATTGCCTGGTGATACTTTGAGAGCGTACGGCCGTTCAGAGTCAGATCAGACCAATTGTCGATTGGATTGATGCCATATGAACGGATATTGTCCTTTCTTGTATTTTTTTTGTGGCCTAAAGGAGAAACTCATGGAGAAACCCTGGATCAAGCAATATGATGAAGGCATACCGACCTCAATTAATTATCCTCGAATTCCGCTCGACCTATTATTGAAATCCTCCGCAGATATACACCCAGATCAAGTTGCCACAATATTTGGCTCTACAGTGGGATCTCATGTAATGGACGCCCAACTCACCTATCGACAGCTCGACCAAGCGGTTAGTCGATTTGCCGCTGGCCTTCAACAACTAGGCATTGAGCAAGGCGACCGGGTCATGATTATGCTTCCAAACTCACCACAATTCATCATTGCGGCCTACGCCACCTGGCGGATTGGCGGTATCGTGGTTTGCTGTAATCCAATTTACGTTGAGCGGGAGATAGAGCATCTATTAATGGATTCAGGTAGCGAAACGATGGTGGTTATGAGCGCATTCTTTAAGCGGGTGCAGAAAATTCGTTCTAGCACAAGCCTAAAGCGAGTGATCGTGACCAATATAAAGGAGTACTTTCCCAGCACTCTGAAGATCTTATTTTCCCTGACCCGCGAGAGGAAAGAGGGTCACAAGATTAACATTGAGGATGAGGCAGGTACCTTCTGGTTCCAAGATGTGATCGGTTCGTCAACAGATGAGCCTACGAAAGTGGAGGTAAGTCCGAACGATGTTTCGACTTTAATCTATACGGGGGGCACTACCGGAGTTCCGAAAGGGGTTCAACTAACCCATTATAATTTGATCTCGAATGCTACTGTCCTCAATATATGGGGTAAAACAAGGGAAGCCAATGACGTCATGATCGCAGTGATGCCATACTTTCATTCCTATGGTCTGACGGTAGGTTTGAATGCAGCCATCGGCCAGGCAATGACCATCATATTGATCGCCAACCCAAGAGACTTAAAACATGTCTTGGCTTCTATCGAAAAACACAAGGCGACCTACTATCCAGGTGTGCCAACCATGTTCGTCGGATTTAACAATTACCCCGGTCGAGAAAAGTATGATCTTTCATCTCTTAGAGGCGCGTTTAGTGCCGCAGCTCCCTTGCCGCCGGAAGTGCAACAGAAATTCGAGGCTATCACCGGCGGCCGGTTATTGGAAGCCTACGGATTGACCGAAACCAGCCCAACATTGACGGCCGATCCGATGGACAACCCACGACCCAACACAATTGGTTTGCCATTGCCAGATACGGATGTGCGCATTGTCGATGTAGAGACGGGCACGAATGAGCTAGCGACAGGAGATA
>JAHEJP010000149.1 GCA_024638855.1 Chloroflexota bacterium | reverse complement strand
TGGTTTTCTCCGTCCTGTGATTGCTCCTGTTCCTGTTCTTGCTCGTCTTCGCTTTGCTCTTGCTCTTGTTCTTGCTCCTGCTCTTGTTCCTGCTGTTGCTGCTGTTGGAGCGCCAGTTCCAGGTTGTATTTCGCATCCTGGTCGTCCGGGTTTAGGAGCAGCGCCTCGGTGTAAGCGGCAACGGCTTCTTCGAAGGCCTGGGTGTTGAAAGAGGAGTTACCCTGGTTATAAAAGGCGTTTTCGGACAACGATTCATCGCTGGCGAAGGTCAATGCCTGTTCCATTAAGGCTAACGCCTCCGAGAATGCGCCTTCTTTATAAAGGGCATTTGCTGCGTTGTAGTAAGGTTCGGCCAGATCTGGCGAGTCGATTTGGGCCTGTTGGTATGCCGCCAGCGCCTCCAAGTACGCCTCCTCGGCAAACTTGTCATTTCCCTCGTTGTTGAGTTTTTCGGCCGATGGGCTGCAAGCAACAACCAGCAGAGCCATTAAGGCCAAGATGATGATGGTGAAGGGTTTAATCGATTTCATTTGTCTCATGGTAGTTCTCCAAGCTTATGGCCATGTATAATGCGTTTAGGCTGACATAGGCCGGGCCGCCCCCGGTTTCCGATCTTTAATCCGGCGGCCTCTGAAAAGTCGTATGCCGCGCGCAGATCCCTGGCGCAGCGAACGCCGTTCGGGTATCAACTCGCCGACGATGACCAAGGCGATAGCCAGGGCCAAAAATATTTGATACCGTTCAATATATCGGGTCTCGAACCGGGATTGCAATTGTGCCTGCTGCAGGCCGTCGATTTCGGCCAATAGAGCATCGAGCTCCCGGCCATCGGCCGTGGCCCGAAAATATTTGCCATTGCCGCTACCGGCAACGGCCTGTAGGGTCGATTCATCTAATTGAGAGAGCACTACGTTGCCGCTGGCGTCGTTTTTATAACCAATGATTTGGCCCGAAGCGTCGGTTTCCGGTACCGGTTCGCCTTCCGGCGTGCCGAAACCAATGGTATAGATCAAGATATCGTTGTCAGCCGCTTCCTGAGCCGCTACCAATGGGTCGGTTTCCCGGTCTTCGCCATCGGTCATGATGACGAGCACTTTTTGACTATTCAACTCGGGATCGAAGGCGCCGGCCGCTGTCCGGATCGCATCACCAATAACCGTGCCCGGCCTGGAAATCGTTTGTGGTCCGGCACTATCCATATAATTCAGCGCTGTTTGATAATCCGAAGTTAGAGGCACTTGGACGAAACTGGCGCCGGAGAATAGGACTAAGCCGACTTCATCTCCGTCAAGCCGTTCCATCAAATCGGCGATTTCTAACTTGGCGCGATCAAGACGACTGGGCTTGATATCCTGGGCCATCATGCTTTGGGAAACATCCAGGGCAATGAATACCTGCAAGCCTTCCTGTTCGATCTCACGCACTTCACTGCCCCATTGAGGCCGAGCCAGGGTGATGATGAAAAGGGTCAGTGCGCCTAGCCATAGAAGAGTTTGCCAACGGCGTCCACGCCAGTTGATGTTGGCGCTAAGCCTCCGAATCAGCGTCTGTTCTCCCAGACGAGAAATCGCTTGTTTTTGTTGTCTGCCGGCCCAATAAAAGAACAGGCCGGCAGCGGGTACTAGTAAAAGTCCTATCAAGAACTGTGGGTTTGCGAATTGCATGGTTTACCACCTATGGGATTTTTCTAAAGGTCGTATTTCTTAGTACAGCTTCTGCCAGGAAAATGAACACGGCCGGTACGAGTAGATATCCGGCTAGTTCGTGGTACCGGTTAAAAACCTGCACCTCAACCTGGGATTTTTCCATGTCGTTGATTTCATCGTAAACGGCTTTCAGACCGCTCGTGTCCTCGGCTCGAAAATACATGCCGCCAGTGATGTCCGCGACCTGTTGCAGTGTCGCTTCATCTAAGATACTTTCCTGGTAGACAATTTGATTTCCACCTAAAAATGACTGGACTGGAACCGGGACTTGGCCAGGTTTTCCGGCACCAATGGTATAAACTTTGATGCCCAGTGCCTTGGCCGCCTCGGCCGCAGTTAGGGGATCGATCTGACCGGCGTTATTCACGCCGTCGGTCAACAGTATGACGATCTTACTTTCGGCGTCGCTATTGCTTAGCATATTGGCTGCGTTGGCGATGCCCAGACCAATGGCTGTGCCGTCATCCAAGCCTAAATCGCCCGCCAATTCAACCTGATCCATTGATCGCGTGACCATGTTATGGTCGAGGGTCAGCGGGCTCTGGCTAAAAGCTTCGTGGGCGAAAATGACCAGCCCAATCTTGTCATATGGTCTCTCGGCGATGAAATCGCTGATCACTTGTTTAGAGGCCTGCAAGCGGTTTTGGGGTTCAAAATCGAGAGAGGCCATACTTCCCGATATGTCCAACGCCAGCGTAATCTCGACGCCTTCACCTGTAATTGTTTCTTGGCCTTGTACGATCTGGGGTCTGGCCAGGGCGATTAGAGCTAGCGCAATGGCCGCCAAGCGCATGAGAACCAAGATGGGTCGCCAAGCGATCCGCCATGACCGGCTGATGCCCATAGCCAATCTGGTTGATGAAAACTGCATGGTAGCCGGCTTTGTTCGCCGGGAAAGCCACAGATAGCGCGCGGCCAATAAGGCCGGAATCAAAATTACCAGGGTTAAGATCCAGGGAGTAGCAAAACGAAAACTCATGCCCTTACCTCCGATTGTCGTAGGTTGCCGTTGGTCGATACTTTCGGACCGGCCGAAACGTCATTGTCTTCTGAAGCAGCTGATACATCTTGTGCTGAGCCATTTCCCTCGGCCGGTTCTTCTTCCGGCATAGTTTTCTGAACGATCTGGCGCGCAGAGGTCAATAATGCATATGCACTCGCTGTTTCAGGCGTATACCTTGAAAATTTAACGAGGTCGCTTATGTCAAGTAAAGACATGAATTGACCGGCTGCTGATGGTTCGATTGTAGTTTGGCTTAAACCATTTTGAATTTCACCGGTTGTGCGCTCGAGCATGGGTACGTCGAATCTTTTTTCCATGTAAAGGCGTACACAGTCTGAAACCAATGAGTAATGTTGTTTGAATCTACCGGCATCGGGCAGCGCCAGACCTTCAATAAGGTCGAGATCATCGAGAGCCACTTCATGGGGCAGGCGATTGTCAATAGCTGCCAGCGCCCGCTGTCTTTGGCTTCGACGTATGAAGAAGACGACGGCGGTAATCAAAAGGGCAATAACGAGACCTCCGGCGACCCAGGGCAATAGGTTCAGAAAAGGTAGTTCTGCCTGGGGTTTGATGTCGCGCAGATTCGTGTCACCCGCGACCAACACCGATGCGATATTGATCAGAATTGGTTCGGCCACGACTTCAGTCACCTGTCCGGCCGAGTCGACAACCGAGACGGCTAAGGGAGGTGTTGAGAACGTGCCGGGGGTAAACAAGCGTAAGTCGATGACCTGGCTCGTAACCTCCAGTCCGTCGTCAACAGCTGTCGTGACCGGTGGTGATTGTGAGGACACTATAAAGTCGCCCCATTCCCGGTCCAATTCAGGAAAAATGACGTGATAATCGGCCGGATGTTTGACCGACAGCGTCGCTTCAATGGGGTCGCCGACGTAACGTTCATTGCCGGCTACTGAGAGTGATGCCTCGACAGTGTTTGTGGATTGGGCGGCGACCGGTCCAACCAGCGCCAAAGCCAAAAGTATTAGGAGTGGGATCATTTTGGTTTTTCTATTCATTGTTCCACCCTTTAGTGACGAATTCGCCTGGACCGTTCCTTGAAGAAACTGGTCAGCGGGATTGTATAATCTTCGTCTGTTCCAATGTCAATGCGATCGACACTAGCCTGCTGGAAAGCACGATTTTTATTGCTTTCCGCTTTATTCAATCGTTGATGGTAAGCCTTTTGCCAGGTACGATTACCTGTGTCAACCCAGGCGATCTCGCCGGTTTCAGGGTCCTCGAGGGCGATCAAACCCACATTCTTGATCCCTTTCTCCAACGGATCGTGAAGATCGACGGCGACTAGATCGTGCCGTTTATTGGTTATGGCCATTGCCTGGCGATAGCTCTCCGCTTCCACCAAAAAATCCGAGACAAGAAAGATGATGCTTCGCCGCTTAAGCAATTGGTTAACGGTCTCCAAGGCCATCTTGATATCCGTGCCTCGATTCTTGGGCTCAAATGCCAGCAGCTCGCGTATCACTCTTAATACGTGTCGCCGGCCTTTGCGCGGTGGGATATATAGTTCCACCTGGTCGGTGAAGATGAGCAAACCCACCTTGTCATTATTCGTGGTTGCGGCGAAAGATAGTACCGCCGTGAGTTCGGCCGCGACTTCCCTTTTGAATCGATTGACTGAGCCAAAATTCTCGGAAGCACTGGCGTCTACCACCAGCATCACCGTCAATTCCCGCTCTTCCACATAGCGTTTCACGTAGGGTTCGCCCGTTCTGGCGGTCACGTTCCAATCAATGGTCCTGATTTCGTCCCCGTATTGGTACGGCCGGACTTCATCGAACTCCATGCCCCGGCCTTTGAAAACCGAATGGTATTCGCCGGCATAACTATCGTTGACCAGACGTCGTGTCCTGATCTCAATGCGCCGGATTTTCTTAATGAGTTCTGTTGATATCATGGTGCTCTCGTTTTTACTAAGGGACAGGAGGCCCGAGATTGGTGACTGGAGATGGAGGTGTACCTCATCTTCCCCTGAGTATCCTCCAAAATCCAGTCGCCAGTCCCGAACCGCCAGCCCCGCTAAATTTCGTTCGAACTTAAGAGTTTCTACGAATTCGCAACGGTCCTTTGGCTTGCTGTTAAGGAACCTCGGTATGGTCGAGAATGCGTTGAACTATGTGATCGGATGTGATGCTTTCCGCTTCAGCCTCGTAGGAGGTGATGATGCGATGGCGAAGTACATCTGGCGCGATCTGTTTGATATCTTCAGGGGTCACAAAGCCGCGACCTTTAAGGAAGGCATGGGCTCGGGAAGCGATAATTAGGTTGATACTAGCTCTTGGCGAAGCGCCGAATTCGATCAATGTGTTCAGGTCACTCAGGCCATTTTTGCCAGGTTGACGGGTCGCCAAGACCAGGTCAAGGACGTAATCCTTAATCTTTTCGTCGACATAGATCTGGCGAACCATCTCGCGAGCGTTCATGATGTCGGCAGGGCTGACTACCGGGTTGACGGTGGGCAAAACTGTACCAGTCATGCGATCGATAATCAATCTTTCCTCAGATCGGGAAGGATAATCGACCTTTACTTTCAACATGAAACGGTCTACCTGAGCTTCAGGTAGAGGGTAAGTTCCCTCCTGTTCGATTGGGTTCTGAGTTGCCAGGACGAGGAACAAATCTTCCATCTTGAAAGTTGTGTCACCGATGGTTACCTGTCGCTCTTGCATCGCTTCCAGCAAGGCGCTCTGCACCTTGGCCGGGGCCCGGTTTATCTCGTCTGCCAAAACCAGGTTGGCGAATATCGGACCTTGATGGACGCTGAATTCGCTAGTTCTGGGATTGTAAATCTGAGTACCGACGAGATCGGCCGGTAACAAATCAGGTGTGAATTGGATTCGGGCGAAATCTGCCTGGATCGCTTCGGATACAGTTTTGATCAAAAGGGTCTTGGCCAGGCCAGGGACGCCTTCTAATAAGATGTGTCCGTCGGCCAACAAAGCGATCAAGACTCTTTCCACAAGGGCTTCCTGGCCTACCATGACCTTATTGATCTCGGCCAATAACTCCTGAATGAACAGCGCTTCCTGCTTCACTTGCAAATTCAACTCTCGTATGCCTGTCATATTCATTGATCAAATCTCCTCGTTATTTTGCGTGTAAATCGGAGTACTTTATCATATTTTATTTGAAGAAAAACCCGATTTTGTTGATACTAATTTCTCTAAAATTTTTTTGAAACCCCGCAGGTTATCGAATTGGTCGGACCGGCTGCTACAACCTGGAGGCTAACTTGCGGGGTTAACCCGGCCCGACCAAGATAGTTATTAATTGATTTGTCTTCGTTAAATATTCTTATCTCCTGAATGATGCTAATCTACTAGCTTCTGTAGAGCGTGCCGGTGATTACAGGGTCGCTGCCACAAAACCACGGCAAATCGACAGTAGCATTGGCTTTCAGTTGTTCACCGTCTGCCGATAAATCTCCGTTAAGTTTGAGCCTCACATTGACGCCGCTCACTTTAAAAACGGAATTGGCGATGAGATGACTTGGATTTTTGGCTGAGGTCTGCCCAGTAGCGAATTGAGAAGCCGAAGGGATATAACCGGCGCCACACATGCCGCCGTCGAGATACAAACCTTGACCGATGAAAACTTTGCCTTCAACATCGCTGCCTTTGTGAGCCAGTACAAGGGAAATTGGTGCGCTCGTGCCTTTATCCCCGTATATCTTGCCATTGAATGTCCCATCGAATGGCTTGCCATTCGCCGCTTTCGGAATATCCGGAGCTGCACTGGCGCTGGCGGCAAAGGCTAAGGTCGCGCTCAAGGCCAGGGCCAAGATAGTGAGTACTTTTTTCATTCGTATACCCTCCAAATAATTTGTATATCCAGAAAAATGCTGGATTTCTGTTTATCATTAAGGTGTTGCCTAATTCGTTAAAAAGGGTAACAGATTGGCTGCCGGCTAGCCTTTAAGACCGCTTATCGTTGTCTTAAGTGAAACTTAAGAGGGCCAGCGACAGATAGTTGCACCCAACAAAAAGCGCCTATACTCTCGGACGATTGCGCGAACATACGGAGGGACTGGTGCTATTCAGTTGATGGTTCGCTGGGGAACGTCGTTATTTGGAAGGTGAGGACGGGGGCCAGATCTGCATAGCCTAGTCGAAGGTAGAGGTCGTGAGCTGGCTCGGTAGCCAGGAGAAAGCTATAGTTGCTTTCTTCAGCCCGGGACTCGATCATTATCCGGTTCATCAATGATGCTGCAAGCCCACGCCCACGATGGGCCAGATCGGTATAGACATGCGAAACCCAGGAAAGGTTGGAATCAATCCAGCCATATCTGGCAGTGGCAACTGGTTGGCCCGATTCTGTCGCATAATAATATTGCAGATCCTGGCTCAGTACATCCTCCATTCTCACCAAATCGGCACCATCGATCATGTTTAGTAAGACAGTATCGCCGGCGCTTGTAGCCCTATGGATCTGGTATTCAGGCTTCGACGGTTGGCTGACGATATCCTTAAGTGTGTGTGCCATCAGGAAGTTGCCTGGAGTCAGCACGTTGCAGCCGGCAACCATATATTCACTTACCAGATGGGGTCTATCGACCAAAACGTAAATTAGATGATTTTCGGCCGGGCCATAACGCCTAATGCAATCAAAAACCTCTCTAGCAGGAGGTCCCCAGACAAAAAAATTATCGGCCGAATGGCTATGCCCCTCCCATTCGTATTCATAATGAATACAAGTTATAAGATCGAGTTCTAGTCGCTGTCCAGATTCCCACTGAGTAGCGGTCAGCAGGTGGCTATCGATAAAGGCCTCGTAAGCTTGAGTAAGCAAATCTAAAGAGTTCACAATCGCTGTTTTCCCCTGGTTTACTCCTAACTTCTGTCAACAGCGGTTAGCCATTCGCGGATTAGGGGTCGTTTCTTTAAAGGCAGAACTAAACAGATTGGCTTTGAAGGCTGGTATCAGATGTTTTTCGCAATAATTGGTGAGTTTGGGCTATCTGGTGTTGAGTTATCATCCCCAGAAATTGGCCATTAACTGCGACGGGAAACGCTTCCAGTTGAGATTCGTTCAGACGTCGTTGGACCTCAAAAAGGTCGTCATCCAAGCCGACGGATTGAACGTCACGGCGCATGATGCTGGTGATAAAGGAATGGGACGCGGCCGAACGCGAGGCTTGCATTAGATCCCCATAGGGTAAAAATCCGGCCAACCTATCAGAATCGACCACAGGAAAATTTCTTTGCCGGCCGTAAATCATCATATTCATCGCCTGTTGAACGGTACTACTTGGATTTAGTACATATACAGAGGGCGAATAGACTTGGTGGACTTTCACATCACGTAATACACTGCGAACCTTGACCATGCGTGCTTCCTGAGTTCCGGCCGAAAAAATGAAGACGGCGATCATCATCAGGAAAATGCCGCCACTGAATAGGCCGTATATACCCATCATGATGGCGATGACCCGGCCGACGATGGCGGCTATGGATGTAGCCTTAACGTAATTCAACCGTAAGGCTAAGAGGGATCGAAATATTCGCCCGCCATCCAGCGGGAATGCAGGTATCAGGTTGAAAAGAGCCAGGATGATATTGTAGTAGAAAACATAGACGAATAATGAAGCTACTGTGAGGCCGCCCAAGCCGCCGAGTGCTAACAGAGGGTTGCCCAGCTCAACACCCACGGCCGCCGCGATTCCGGCCATCAACAATGCAGCGACGACATTGACGGCCGGCCCGGCAATGGCGATGATGAATTCTTGTTTAGGGTCATCAGGGATTTGGTTCAATTGAGCTACTCCGCCAAGAGGAGACAAAATGATCCGTTTGACCGGCACGCCGTAATATTGAGCGGCGAAACTGTGACCCAACTCGTGTAAGGTCACCAGTACGAAAAGCAGTGAAATGGCAATAACCCCAAAAGCCGCGCTTTCTAAAGAACCGGCTCTCAAGCCGAACTGCAATCCTGCCCAAAGCAAAATGAGCGGGAAGGTGATGTGAAGCCGGATATCGATGCCCCGAATCGAAAAAAGCCGAATAGAACTGCCCATAATTTAATCTTTAACCTCTTGCAGACAAGGATTGATCGTCATTTGAGAAGTACTATACCAGTAAAGTCTATGAAGTATGTTAACAGAAGTTAGGTTCTAGATGAGGAAGCTCCCTTTCTCAGATTTCTTAAACCAAATCTAGGACCTATCGCGGATTTACAGCTCTGGGTACGGTACTATATAATCAGTCATTCGAGCGAAATGGCATGAAAAAACAACCCAATTCTGACAATTGTTTCGTATGTGGCAGGAAAAACCCTCGCGGTTTGTATATGACATTTTATGATGATGGAAGTAACGAGGTTTTTTCAGAGTATACTGTTCCAAATGGTTATCAAGGTTATCCAGGCGTCGTTCATGGTGGTGTTGTGGCAGCAATGCTCGACGAAATAGTCGGGCGAGTGGCCATGATATCCGACCATCATCACTTCATGATGTCGGTTAAGTTAGAGGTGAAGTACCGTCAGCCTGTACCAACTGAGACGCCATTACGTATAGTGGGCCGTATAACTAAACTGAGGGGCCGGCTTGGCAAAGCGGTTGGTGAAATATTCTTACCCGATGGGATTCTTGCGGCCGAATCGGCAATGACGCTGGCGGATGTTCCGGCCGAAATGTTGATCGACGCTGATCTCGAAGGGCTCGGTTGGCGAGTCGATCCTTGAGCTTGGTCTCAAAGGGGTTTACAATCATAGTTATCGGTACCAGAGAATTTGATCACAATCACATCGCTTGTTGAGGCAATCATGGCATATAGTCATAGGCGAAAACTCATCAGCGCCCTTATCATCGTTTTATCCTTTCTTGCTGCCTCCTGTGGTGGTGGAAGGCAAGGGACAAATGGAAATTTGATATTAGGCAGTGACCAGACTCTGAGCGGTCAGGCGGTCTTGGTTTGCAATCAGGATTGCCTGGATCGAGCACAATGTGGGTTAAGTGAACAAGTTGAGACGGTGTTGTTAAATTCGACCGGCGCTGCAACTAGAAATCACGATATGGCCATACCTGCCGGGACGGCCGTCAATATCGACCGCCAGGAAATGCATCCTGTGATTCAATTGAGTGACCAGGCCTCCGCTAGAGTACCTTTTTATTTGGTAGAGATGCCAGAAGTGGGCTTTGGCTGGGTCGCCGGGTGGTGCGTTGGACAACAGGTGCAATGATGTCAAGCCTGGATCAACATAGTGGCCTGCTTTCGGAATTATTAGCCGCAAGAAAAGAAGGCGAACCTGTTGCCTTGGCGACTGTCGTCAAAGCGCGTGGCTCAGTTCCACGCCATGCCGGTAGTAAAATGCTCATCTATGTCGACGGACGTACCAGTGGCACCATCGGTGGTGGGGAGATGGAGGCCAGGGTGGTTAAGGAAGCGCTCCAGGCATTATCCGCAGGGAAGACGCAAACGGTTCCCTATAGTTTGGTTGATCCGGCGAAGGGTGATCCTGGTGTTTGTGGGGGCGAGGTTGAGGTATTCATCGAACCGTATTTATCGCCTGCCACAATTTTGGTCATAGGCTGCGGTCATGTCGGCCGGGCTGTCGTGCATCTGGCCAGTTGGTTGGGTTTCTTCGTGATTGCTAACGATGACCGGGAGGAATTGGTCGATCCCCAGTTAGTGCCTGGAGCTGATCTCTACATTGCAGGCTCGATTGAGCAGGTGCTGGAACACTTTTCAGTGACCAGCAATACATATATCGTTTCAGTAACTCGGAATGTTATTGTCGATCGGGAGATTATGCCTAAGTTAATCGGGACACCTTCGCCATATATTGGCGTTATCGGCAGCCGCCGGCGCTGGGAAGAGACAAAACGGTTACTGCAAGAGGATGGCCTTGACGCGGAACAGATGCAACGATTTCACTCACCTATAGGCCTGGAGATTAACGCCGAAACGCCCGAAGAAATCGCCGTCAGCATCCTGGCCGAAATCATCATGCTACGTCAGGGCGGAAGTGGAGATAGAATGGCAAGTTAGACATTACTATCGATAAGATGGTTGCTAATGGACTAAATTCGCAAGATATGCTCGTACAAATATGGAGATTTGAATCATGCGCCTAGATGCGAAACGTGAGCGAGAACTTAATAGAAGAAAAGGCCTGGCAGCTAAGACTATTGTGGCGGTCATCTGGTTGGGAATTTGCATAGGTGGCTCCTATCTCTTTGTCAACTGGCTTCTAGAAACAGAAAGATTGCGAATGAGTTTTTTTTACGGTCCACTTCACATTCCCTACTGGGTGAGTGAAGGTTGGTTAATTGCAGGTACAATGCTGGTGATCGTGATCATTGTCAATTTCTTCGTCCTAATTGGGTTTGCTCTGGTCAACCCAAGCGCTAAGCGACATCCCGGTACGCCCAGTATGTACTCCAGCGATCCCGATCCAGATGATAAAAAATTCGACTATCGCTAAATACAACTTTTTTATGTAAACTATAATCCAACTTCTTTTTGGGTTGAGCCGATCATCATTGCACTAAGGTTAAAGACATCCTTTTCACCTTCTTATCCACCGGTTAGCTTGTTGGGTGTCTAAGCGAATTTTGGCCATTACTTTCGGACTATTTCTGAATCAAGGCGATTGAGGCCATCTCTGTAAAGTTGACCAAAGACAAACTTTGGGAGAACGATTGGGCAATCAGATAATTCCACTAATGGAGCGGAGGGAAATCAAATGCGTATAGATATGAAGAGGCAGGCTGAGGTATCGAAACG
>JAHEJP010000148.1 GCA_024638855.1 Chloroflexota bacterium | reverse complement strand
AGGCGATTGGTTCCCGAAAGCAACGTGACTACTGGGTGACCACCAACAATGAAAACAAGGCTCTTGACGATCTGGTCTACTTCACAACCGATAGCGGCCGCAGCTTCTTGGGCAGTTCTGGTCGTTTCAGCAAATTCCACGATCTCAATATCAAGGCCCCGTTGCCGGGCTGATGATTCAACCTTTTGAGCAGAAGCATGCAAAGTCATAAATCAGTTACCTGCCTACTGAAAAATGCCAGATGTTTATTGTTTGGAGTCTTGTAAAAGGCGTTGTCAGAGATAACAAGAGCGAGATGCTCAAAGTCGTGTAGCCGTTCAGTCAGCCGCCTGCCCCTTGATGGGTAAATGGACGTTGAATGTCGTACCTTCGCCTACTGTACTTGAAACATCGATACGGCCCCCGTGCTGCGCGATAATCCGGTGGCAAGTTGCCAATCCAAGTCCGGTTCCTTCACCTGGCGCCTTCGTCGTGTAGAAGGGTTCGAAAATGCGTTCCAATTCAGTGGATGACATACCTCTGCCTGTATCGCGGACGATAACCAGGATATCATCAGCCCCGCTACCATGAAGAGTGAAAACTTCGATTTGTTTGTCCTCGCTTTTGACCTGCAAGGCGTCTCGGGCATTGAGCAAGAGGTTCAACCAGACGCTTTGAAGATGTTCTAGGCTGACGTCGGCCGGCGGCAAGTCGTCCGCCAATTTGATACTCACATCGATTCCGGCCGTTGTCATCTGGTAAGTGACCAGACTAAGGGCTTGCCGGATAGAATCATTAATATCGGCTACTTCAAATTCGTATTGGGTCTGGCGTGCAAAATCCAATAATCCTCGTACAACCCGTGCTGCCCGGTTTCCTGCACGTCCAATCAATTCAACCGACTCGTAGTTATCATCGTCTGGAGAAATCGACATCGCTAAGATCTCGGCATTAGCGTTGATTGCTGTCAAAGGGTTGTTGATTTCATGGGCCACCCCAGCAGCCAACTGGCCAATGGCAGCCAGCTTTCCAGCTTGCATCAGTGAACTTTCTAGCTGTCTCTCTTCTGTCCGATCTTGCCAGACGATCACCGCCCGGGCAGAGTCAGCTTTTGATCCTGGTATAGGGTAGGCACTGACATCCCATTCATCTCTCCGGTGATCCGATCCTTGCCAGGAAACTGTCCAACGTTGGGAATGTTCGTTTTCCAGCGTTGAAGCTGTCTGGCAGTGCTCACATGGTAGATCCCGGCTGAAGAAGACCTGGAAACAAGTTTTCCCTACAAGATCATCCGGTGTCTCATCAAATTCTTGGCATTTAGTTCGGTTGACAGCAACCACGCGCCAATTCTCATCAATTGTATAAATCGGATGGAGAATGCCATCAATGACAGCTTGAAGCGTATTGCGGCTTTCCAATAATTCCCGCTGCCTTTGCCTGATACTTTGAAAGAGCCATGCTATCTCAACGGCCCGACTAACCGAGCTGGCCAAAGATGTGTACAAACCTCGTTCGACTTCCGAGAAGAGCCCGTCATCTTTGTTTATGGCGGCGACGATACCAACCGGCTTGCCGCGGACGAATAGGGGTGTAACCATGAGCGATCGAACAGGAAAATCGACCGGGGCATCAATGTCGGGCAGGAAGCGTCCGTCGGTCAATGGATCATCCAGATAGAGGCTTTGGCCTAAACGATAGCTGGTTCCGATGATGCCTCTGCCGACAGGTACTGGAGGCCAATTGTTGGCCGCAAACTTGTATTTAGCCGATTGCACTTGCCGGCAATAAAGATGTGAACGGTTATCGTCGATCATGAAAGCGGCGGCCAATTCGACTTCAAATATCGTCTCAATGCCAGCCGTAGCCATGGCCAAGACCTCGGCCATCGTCAGTTTGGCTGTGACAGCTCTGCTTACTTGATTCAAGGCGACTAGCTGTTGACTCTGACTCTGTAATTGCTTCTCTAGTTGCTGCGTTCGGAGAATCGTTTTGACGCGGGCGAGAAGTTCCAACGGATAGTAGGGTTTGGTAATATAGTCATCAGCTCCGGCCGATAACGCTTCCACCATTTCTTCATTACCCGACGTGGCTGTCAGCACTATAACCCGAGTGAATTTCAATTCAGGATGGTTTCGCAGCCAGGCTAAGACTTCCGATCCTGTCATGACCGGCATACGCACATCTAACAGCACCAAATCTATCGCTCGGTTGGGATTTAATAGGCTTGCTTCCAGGACCGCCATCGCTTCTTGGCCATCCCGGGCGATTACAACATCATAGCCTTCTTTTCTTTTCAAAAGCTCGGCTAAGGACTCGGCAATCTCTGGTTCATCGTCGACGACGAGCAAACGGACATTTGAGGGTAGAATTGATCCGTCTGCCTGGTTTACTTGTTGATCTGCTACCGCCGAAAATGCCGTGGCGCTCATCTGAAGAACCTAGGGCTATAGCTGTAAAAACTCGTTCTTAGGAGAAACATCATCGAAAAGTTGCTGGACGGTAAAGTCGGTGCACATCGCAATGGCGAACATTCCAATCTCCAATCCTGAAACGTGAAACAGATGGAATGGTAGCCCGTTGAATTTTGTTTCCATGTTTTCGAGCCAAACTGGCCCGAATGAAACAATCGCTAGGGCACGAAGGTATAACCATGCCCCTGTATCGTGCGAATAAATTCAGGTCGTCTTGGTTCAGGCTCGATTTTGTCGCGCAAATTCTTAATATGGGCACGGACTAGCTCTGGGCTACCGGTATCTCGCGGATAATCCCATACATCCTGGAGCAACTGCTGGCTGGTGAAGACTTGACCGGCATTGCTCATCAAATGATATAGGAGATCAAATTGGACGTTGGTTAGCAAAGAAGTGCCGACCGGAGTTGTCACCTTGAACCCACGGGTATCGAGAACGACATCCCCAACCCGAACCTGGTTACTGTTTTGCGTTTCTTCCTCGAATGTAACCGACCGGCGTAAAATCGCCCGAATGCGAAGCTGGAGCTCCTGCATATTGAAGGGCTTGCCAAGATAATCATCGCCACCAGCTCGAAAACCTTCGATCTTATCCTCATCCTTTGACTTTGCAGTCAAGAATAGGATAGGCACATCCTTTAAAAGGGGATCCCCGCGGACCTGGCGGCAAACTTGATAACCATCAGTGCCCGGCATCACCACATCCAGGACCAGAAGATCCGGCCGATGCCTGCGGGCAATGTGCAAACCTTCAGTGCCACTGTTCGCGACCATGACTTGGTATTCGTACAGTTTTAGCGCACGCTGCAGGGTTCGCGACACTAACTCGTCGTCGTCGATAACCAATATAGTCTGCATACTACTACTACCTTATTTGATATTTTATTGGTACTACCAGAGGTATATATTTAACCAGCGACTATTGGTGCTTAGATTATACAGTTTTTAGCAAAGAAGAACGAGTAAGCAATAAGACCTAGTGCTAAGGTAATGGTTGGCATCACGGGAATTCAATATTATTCCGACCAAAGTATTAGCCTGAAGCCAACCTATTCAATTGTCACAGCCATAAGGTTTCTGATGACGGTGCATGAATCAGGCTGCATTAGTACCGCCACAAACTACAGAAGCAGGCGTAATGGTTCTTCCATGATCGCCTTGAATTCTTGTAAGAATTGGGCGGCCTCAGCGCCATCGGTTACCCTGTGATCGGCCGAAACTGTCGCTTTCATTCGCCAACCAACAGCCAGTTCCCCATCGACAACTACCGGCACCTGAGATGCCGAACCGACGGCCAGTATCGCCGCCTCGGGTGGGTTAATGATGGCGATAAAGTGATCAACTTGAAAAGCGCCGAGATTGCTGACGGTAAACGTTCCATTTTCAAAATCACCCGGCCGGCTTTTTCCATCTCTAGCTCGCTGGATCATGGTTCTATTGTCCAGCGCAATTTGAGCCAGCGGAGCAAGATCTGTATTTTTCTGGACGATAGTCAAAAGACCGCCCTCGACGGCAACAGCTGATCCAACGCTGATATGACCGTAGCGTATGAGCTTGTCGCCGGCAAAAGTAGCATTGATGTTCGGGTATTGACGTAAGGCTAAAGCGGCTGCCTTGACGATCATATCATTTACGGTTACTTTGTTTTCTTCTGGTATAAGCGCATTAATCTCCTTACGTAAGCTCAATGCCTGGGCCATGTCGATATCGGTCGTGACATAGAAGTGGGGGACAGTCGTTTTACTTTCCACCATTCGCCGTCCGATTGCCTGCCGCAAGCGAGAACTGGCTACTTCCACCGATTCGGCCACCGGAGTTATCTGGGACGGTTTGTAATCGGATGCCGTGATTTCTGGAGAAGCTGCCGTGTAGCTTTCCACGTCGCTACGGGTAATTCGACCGCCAGGCCCACTGCCGCTAACCATCGAAAGATTGATACCTTTTTCTATGGCGATACGACGAGCAACCGGCGATGCTTTTACGCCATCTGGATATTCACCTTCTTCACGAACAGCAACTCCGGTCGGCGTCGACGTGGGTTCTGTTTGTACGGTGATTGCGGTTCCATTCGTTGACTCAGTACTTTCTGCTGAAACGCCATCAACGTCTGCGTCCATCTGAGAAATGTCTTCGCCTTCTTCACCGACAATGGCCATGTTACCGCCAATCGGTACAACGTCACCCTCTCCAGCGAGTAGTTTAAGTAAAACACCACCAGCCTGTGCTTCTAGCTCCAAGTTCGCTTTATCAGATTCGATCTCAGCGATCACCTCGCCTTTTTCTACCTGATCACCGACGCCTTTACTCCAACTGTTTAAGACGCCCTCGCGCATGTCAAATCCCAACTTTGGCATGACAATGTACTCAGCCATCAGACTATCTCCTTAACCGCTTCGATCACCCTATCAACGTTGATCAAAGCCATCTGCTCCAATTCGCGGGAATAAGGAAGTGGGACCTCGAGTTGGGCTACTCGCTTAATTGGGGCATCCAGGTAATCAAAACCATCTTCCTGAATTCGGGCGACAATCTCCGAACCAATGCCATATGAACGGTAACCTTCTTCGACAACAACCGCCTTGAATGTCTTCTTAAAGGATTCTAGCACCGGACCCATATCTAAGGGCCTTAGCGTTCGTAAATCTACGACCTCGGCTTCAATGCCATCCTTAGCCAATTTGTCGGCAGCTTCCAGAGCGACCTGTAGACCTTGAGCATAAGCGACAAGGGTCACATCCTTACCTTGGCGCTTGACATCTGAGACGCCTAAGGGGACGGTGTAATCTTCATCTTCAGGCACCTCACCGCGTACCTGGTACAGCGTTGCGTGTTCAATAAACAAGATCGGATCGTCGGAACGAATAGCCGACTTGAGTAGTCCCTTGGCATCGTAGGGCGTACTCGGTGATACGACTTTTAAGCCAGGAAAATGAGCGAAAATAACATCTGGCGTGTGGCTATGAGTTGCACCAAGCTGACGACCGCCGCCACCCGGCGCCCTGAATACGACCGGACACTTGATGGCGCCACCAAACATATAATGCACCTTGGCAGCATGGTTTACAATGGCATCGAGGGCTAGGAAAGCAAAGTTGATGGTCATAAATTCTGCTACCGGGCGTAATCCATTCATCGCCGCCCCGGCTGCTGCACCACCGATGACCATTTCGGCGATCGGCGTATCCTTCACCCTCTTTTCACCGAATTCGTCGTAAAACCCTCGAGTTACCGCATACGTTCCGCCCCAGATTCCGACTTCTTCACCCATGATAAAAACGTTTTCATCACGGAGCATTTCTTCCCGCAGAGCATCAGTTATTGCTTGTCTCATTGTGATACGCGACATGTTAGGCCTCCACATAAATATTACTGAACAGCTCTTCGGGATCGGGTAGTTTCGACTCTTCAGCGAATCGAACTGCATCCTCCACCTCTTGCTCTACCGACTGATCGATGGCTTCGAGTTCGTTTCTCTTTGCCAATCCTTCACTTAGAAGGTGGCGCTCCAAAATGCCTATGGGATCATCTTCACGCCATTTCTCGACCTCGTCTTTCGTTCTGTAACGCAGTGGATCGCCCATGCTATGTCCTTCATAACGATAGGTCATCATCTCCAAGAATTGCGGACCTTTCCCGCCACGGATGGCTTTAAGCGCCGCCTGGGTCGCCTTATAGACTTCCATGACATTCATGCCATCCACGGATTTTCCCTTCATGCCATATGCGGAAGCTTTTTTCACCATATTCGGCACGGCCGAGGCGCGGTCGATCGTTGTGCCCATTCCATATTGGTTGTTTTCTGCGATCCAGAGTACCGGCAATTTCCAAACGCTGGCCAAATTCAGGGACTCATGAAAATAGCCAATATTCGTGGAGCCATCCCCGAAGTAACACAAGACGACGTTGTCTGTCTCCCGATATTGTTCGGCAAGGGCAATGCCGGCTGCCAGAGGCAAATGACCGCCAACTACGGCGTATCCACCCCAAAAATGCTGCTCGATGTTAACCAAATGCATCGAGCCACCTTTGCCACGGCTGACGCCGGTTGCTTTGCCCAACATTTCGGCCATGACGGCACCAGGATCAGATCCGACAGTCAATGCATGTCCATGATCGCGATAGGCGGTAATCACGTGATCGCCTTCCTGGCGGGCGTTAATCGTGCCCACGGCCACAGCTTCTTGGCCGATATAAAGGTGCAAAAAACCGCCAATTTTCCCTTGTTGGTATAGTTCAGCCGAACGCTGTTCAAAGCGCCGAATTAGCACCATCTGCTGGTACCAACCCAACAGTGTCGTTTTTTCCATTAAGTTCTCCTCAATGTATATTTCTTTAGTGATGTGCAGGGTCCACTACAGCTATTTTTCATGAAATTTTATGGTCAAACCGATGTACTGCGAGGTGTCATTGTCACATCTATTTGATTATAAACCGTGACATACTTGATTCACGTATCAATGGTCTGGAGCTCATCCTAACCCCAACTACGTTCGTAGGTTTTGGTATTCTCATAGGAGGTACCCAGACGGGACTTTAGTTTAACAGACTTCAGTTGGCTTGGCTACTGCGATGATTTTTTTTGAACAATCGGTAAAATCCATGATCGGCTCTCCAATCCTGCAGCAGCAAATCCCTTCTTCATAGCCTGTTCGATGGCTTCATGTCTATCCGGGGCGAAGGCGATTAGAGATGGGCCGGCGCCGCTGAGGGCCACGCCAGCCGCACCAGCCTCTAGCGCTCGCTTGAATGCCGCCTCCATTCCTGGAATGAGCATCATCCTGTACGGCTGATGCAACCTGTCTTGCATGGCAAATCGAAGACGGCCGTAATCGCCTGCTTCTAACGCCCGCACCAGCAAGCCGACCCGGCTTGCATTAAAGATTGCGTCTGACAAGGGTACTAGTTCGGGCAATGCGGCTCTTGCTTCAATCGTTGGCAGGTCAAAAGCCGGTAATACAACCACTACCGTCATGTCCGGTACCAGAATATGTTCCACGATAAGATCATCACCATTGAACATTGAAAGCGTCAGACCACCATAAAAAGCGGACGTTACATTGTCTGGATGGCCTTCGATTTCGGTCGCTAAAGTCAGTACCTCCCCATCGTTCAGTGGAAAACCCAGCAGTGTATTGGCTGCTAAGATGCCAGAAAGGACGGCTGCGGCGCTACTGCCGAGCCCACTGCTGATAGGAATCTGATTGTTCTGAACGATTTGTAGACCTGGTGGACGGTGCCCTACCTGCTCAAATAGCCGTTCAGCCGATTTGAAAACCAGGTTCGTCTCGTCTGTTGGGATGCTTTCAGCACCTTCGCCTTGAACTTCGATGAATAAGCCAGCACCAATTACATTGAATGTTACTTGGTTCGTCATGTCCAATGCCAACCCCAGGCAGTCAAATCCGGGGCCCAGATTGGCTGTAGTCGCCGGCACAGTATTGGTAGTCGATGAAACCATGAGGTAATTAAATCGCAAAGGAGACAAGATGCAAGAATCCACCAACTAAGGTTGTGATAGGATACAATTCAGCCATGAAGATCAACAAAAAATTGCCAACGCCACCGAATAAGCGTATCGCGTTATATGTCAAACCAGCTGCCGAACGTGCTCTGCGCAACGGGCATCCCTGGCTCTTCGAAGAGGCGATTCAGCGCCAAAACCGGGAAGGTCAGGCAGGGGACTTGGCCGTAATCTTTGACCGAAAAGACAGGTTCTTGGCCATCGGTCTCTATGATCCGCGTTCGCCCATTAGAGTTCGTATCTTGCAGCAGAATGATCCGGCAGCAATCGATCAGGACTGGTTCCGGGAGCGTTTTCTGGAGGCATCTCGCCTACGGGATTCATTGCTGGAAACCGGCACGAACGGCTATCGAATGGTTCATGGTGAGAACGACGGCCTGCCGGGACTGGTCATTGACCGGTACGACCACAATTATGTTATCAAGCTCGATACGGCTGCCTGGATACCAAGGCTAGCCGACGTCTTGCCGGCTCTGTTATCTGTGGTCACGGCTGAGCGTCTAGTTCTGCGACTTAGCCGATCAGCCCAATCTATAGCCAAGAGTGATATTGATCTATTAGATGGCGAGATACTTGCCGGATCTCCACTAAAAGAGCCGGCATTATTTCAAGAAAACAGACTGAATTTTGAAGCAGATCTCATCCACGGTCAAAAAACTGGGTTTTTCTTCGATCAAAGGGAAAACCGGGCAACATTGGAAAAAATCATCGCTGGACGCGAAGATATTGATGCGATGTTAAACGTCTTCGCCTATACGGGCGGCTTCTCCCTCTATGCTGCGCGAGCCGGAGCAAGAAACATCACCAGCCTCGACAGCAGCCAGCCCGCGCTCGATACCGCCGTAAAAAACTTTGAATTGAATCAGGATATCAAATCAATATCGACAGTTAGTCATAAGTTGGCTTGCGGTGATGCCTTCCAGGTACTTGAAATATACGGTTCAGAAGGTAGGCGTTTTGACTCGGTTGTCATCGATCCGCCGTCTTTCGCCAATCGTCAATCTGACGTTGGTCGAGCGCTAAACGCATATCGACGGTTAACCCGGTTGGGGTTATCGGTCTTGCGACCTGGTGGCTTACTCGTGATGTCTTCGTGTTCCAGCAGGGTGGGGGCTGAGGAATTCTACACCAACATCAACCGCGTCGCTTCAAGGAATGATCGGCCGCTATCCGAACTGACTAGCACGCGTCATGCACTTGACCATCCGGTGAACTTCCCCCAGGGTGCTTATCTCAAATGTCTGTTCGCTATTGCCGATTGAGGCAGCTCAAACGGCCGTTACTTGCTTGAGATGGGGAAAAAACTGCTTGACTGTACCTTCAACCCAGCCGTGGAGGGTAACCGGTGCGAGATTACAGCCTTCGCAAGCACCAGACATGCGTACCTTGAGATGATCGTCTTCATAGGAAACCATCTCAACCGCACCACCATGATAATATTCGATGTAAGCACTTAATACTTCTACCAGCGCTTGCATGCGTTCTTCTTCAGTTGCTTCAGTAGGTACACTACTGGTATCGGGTTCACTTCCTGCATAAAGGGTGGTCATAATTACTCCTGATTTCTTTTACACACGGGCGTCGGCCGCAATATTGACTTTTCTACGCCACGGAATTCTTATTCAATTAACGATCTTGATCGCCAGCTTCGTTGAAGGAATCTCGCAACGATTGAAGCCGATAAGTAAGGCTATTCTATAACGGGTGAGACTACATAATCAAGAAATGTGTATAGTTACTCTTATCTGGCGACACTATCCTGCTCATTCCGTGTTTGAAAAAATATCAGGCAAGCATGCGATTCCTGGATTCAGAGCAGCTCAATCGAATATTGTGCAATGACGATGTCTGGCCGGTCTTGCTGGATCCAAGCCACGGACTTTTCCAATAGGCCATGCACATAACCAGGATCGTTACCAACGGTCGCCAAGGCAATGACGGCCGTATGCCAGGAATCAAGGCAATCGACTTCGGCAACCGCCACGTTAAACTGCCTCGGCAGGCGAGCAATTAAGGATTTCAAAATACTACGTTTCGCTTTTAATGAGTCAGTGCCAAATAGTTGAAGAGTGATAACACAAGTAGCAATATGCATAACATAGATTTTCCCTATTAGGGGCGGCCTGACAAATTTATGAAAATGATGACATGAATGAATCATTAAACCGAGTAACGCCGAGGCAATAGCGGTGTTTATAATAACGCCTTGAGCCAATACCTGGCTTGCGGGTATTGGCTCTAATTATGCAACAAATATGGTTTTCATTCGTAATAAAGTGTGATACATCTCGGCTCAAGAGAAGAGTACCGCTTGAACAATTAAAACGACTTCTCTGTTCGTAGCTTGTTGAGCTTCACACCGTGGATACGGTAAATATACCATTGATGGCTTGTTGTGATTGACCAGATCACGGGAATCGAATATGACAAAGATTGAAAATTCTCAGCGTAATCCCATGCGCAATGTGGCATACGTTTTTCTCATTATCTTTCTAATTGTAGCGACAACAGCCGTTGTTGCCGGCGTATACCTCGGTTACTCGGCCGTTAAGGGTGTACAATCCGTTTCTGATCCCATTGGCGACCTTGTCCGCCAACTCGTCGTCGAAACAACACCAGTTATTTTGCCTAACCCGGTTGTGATCGTCGAAGAAATCAACAGCCTGGCTCGCTTAGAAACGGCCGAATACACCTTTCAAGATATCCTGCAAATTGAAAGAGACCAGGAATTATTGTGGGGTGTCTTTGGCGAAAGCTTGCTTTTTGTCGCCCACGGTGATGTTATTGCTGGCGTGGATCTCGCTCATATGGATGCAGAAGATTTGCAGGTCGTAAGCCCGACCAAAGTCATTATTCGTCTACCCGAGGCCGAGATTTTTCTAACCGATCTTGATAATGAACGCTCATATGTCGCCAATCGAGACATTGGCTTATTATCTAAAGGTGATTCTCAATTAGAGACTCTGATCCGCCAGGAAGCGGAGAGTCGAATGGAAGAAGCAGCCATTGAAAATGGCGTCATTGATATGGCCAACGAAGAAGCCGAGAAGTTCATGAGATCCTTTCTTGGCAATCTGGGCTTCACTGAAATCGAAATCACCAGAAAGGCGTTGCCCCCGATAACGCCTTACGTGCAAGAAATTCCAAAGGGTTTTGCCATGACCCCGGCGCCGCCTATGATGGTAACCCCGACAGCCATTGCTCCTGAACAGTAACTAGCCGGCAAATTGGGACATCAATATTAATTCCTAGTGGCGTGGAAACCCGCCGTTGCTCGTTTGGAGTCCAAACGAGATTAGCTCTTTAGAGACGCCTGGTCCAGTCGTCGTTGCCGTATTTGGCAACGATTAACTCATCCGCTCGCTTCCTTTCAGCAGAACTCAATTCCCTCTGTTTAAATCTGAGATTGAGGGCTTGCTCGAATCCCTTTCGAATTTTACCGGCGACCTCGTCAAATGGTAGTGCATAACCTAAACTGGATTCAAGGGTGATCGCC
>JAHEJP010000147.1 GCA_024638855.1 Chloroflexota bacterium | reverse complement strand
GAGGTCGCAGAGAAATGGCTCTTCCAACTGTTTAACAAAAACACAGGTCTCTGCTAAGTCGAAAGACGATGTATAGGGGCTGACGCCTGCCCAGTGCTGGAAGGTTAAGGGGAGAGGTTAGGATCGAGTTCGCTCGAACCGAAGCTTTGAACCGAAGCCCCAGTGAACGGCGGCCGTAACTATAACGGTCCTAAGGTAGCGAAATTCCTTGTCGGGTAAGTTCCGACCCGCACGAATGGCGTAATGAGAGGAGCACTGTCTCGACGAGGGCCCCGGCGAAATTGAAGTACGTGTAAAGATGCGCGTTACCCGCAGCAGGACAAAAAGACCCCGTGGAGCTTTACTACAACTTGGCATTGAGTTAGGGCTTAGTCTGTGTAGGATAGGTGGGAGGCTGTGAAGCTGGGACGCAAGTCTCGGTGGAGCCGACCTTGAAATACCACCCTGATTAAGTCTTGACCCTAACCTGCGACCGTAATCCGGCGTGGGAACAGTGCCTGGTGGGTAGTTTGACTGGGGCGGTCGCCTCCGAAAGAGTAACAGAGGCGCCCAAAGGTTCCCTCAGGCTGAATGGAAACCAGCCGCAGAGTGTAAAGGCACAAGGGAGCTTGACTGCAAGACCAACAAGTCGCGCAGGGACGAAAGTCGGGCTTAATGATCCCACGGTACCGAGTGGAAGGGCCGTGGCTTACCGGATAAAAGCTACCCCGGGGATAACAGGCTAGTCTGGTCCAAGAGTTCATATCGACGACCAGGCTCGGCACCTCGATGTCGGCTCATCGCATCCTGGGGCTGGATAAGGTCCCAAGGGTTGGGCTGTTCGCCCATTAAAGCGGTACGTGAGCTGGGTTCAGACCGTCGTGAGACAGGTCGGTCTCTATCCGCTGTGGGCGCAAGGGATTTGAGAGGAGCTGCCCCTAGTACGAGAGGACCGGGGTGGACAGACCTCTAGTGTGCCAGTTGTTCCGCCAGGAGCATTGCTGGGTAGCTACGTCTGGCAGGGATAACCGCTGAAAGCATCTAAGCGGGAAGCTCGCCTCAAGATTAGATCCCTCATCCGTTAGGAGTAAGACCGCTAGGAGACTACTAGTTTGATAGGCGGCATGTGTAAGTGCAGCAATGTATTCAGCTAAGCCGTACTAATGGTCGAGGGCTTACTATGCATATGATACGGAGAACTCGGACTTTTGACTTTGTGTCTAAACATATTTACGTCACACTTATTCAGTTATCTGAACAACTTAGTCAGTTGTTTTAACAATAAACTTCGTTTTAAATAGGTCTTTTGGTGATTTGAGCGGCGAGGGTACACCCGGTCCCATCCCGAACCCGGAAGTTAAGCTCGTCAGCGCCGATGGTACTTGGAGGGTAGCCTCCTGGGAGAGTAGGTCATTGCCAAAGGACCTTTTTATTTATCTGTGGGCCACAAGGGCCACTGGTCGATTTGGGTGCACTAATCGTTGACTTTATCCCCAGCCATGGTTCCCTGATTCCTTATGAGCGAATACGTTGATCTGCTTCGCGATAACAAAGATTATCGGCAACTATGGTTAGGCTCGGTCATCAGCCAATTCGGGGATTGGTTCAACTTGATCGCCTCGGCCGCCCTGGTCGCCAATCTCACCGGGACCGGTACGGCTATCAGCTACCTATTTCTGGCCCGATTTTTACCCCTCTTCCTTTTCAGTCCCTTAGCCGGCGTTTTGGCCGATCGTTACGAACGGCGAACTATCATGATCGCCTCCGACCTGCTGCGCGCTGCGACGGTTCTGTGCTTTTTGCTCATCAGGGAACCGGGGCAAATCTGGTTGCTGTATGTCCTAACCTTCGTTCAATTTGCCCTTAGCGCCACCTTCACGCCGGCCCGCTCGGCCGTCTTGGCCAATGTGGTCCAACCCCAAGAGTTAGTACCAGCCAATGCCCTCGATAGCTTGACCTGGAGCACCATGCTGGCTTTTGGCGCCCTCATGGGCGGCCTGGTAGCCTCCATTTTTGGCATCGCCGAAGCATTTTTCCTGGATGCCCTGACCTTTATTCTTTCAGCCTTTCTCATCAGCCGGATATCCGGGCCGATCCGGGCTGCTGAAAAGAGCGATCGGCAAGGTGGTTGGTTTGATTTCCTGGATGGACTACGATACTTGAAGGGCAGAAGTTTCATCCTTGGCATCAGCCTGGTCAAGGCCGGTGGCGCGCTGGCTTGGGGCGCCATCAATGTCCTGGAGATAACCTTCGCCACCAAGGTCTTTACACTAGAGTTCCGGGGTTTGACAGGCCCTTTTGAGATCGATAGCGCCACCGCCGTCTTGGGCCTGATTTACGCCGTAAGCGGCCTGGGCACGGGGCTAGGGCCAATTTTGCTGCGCCGCTGGTTGGGAGATGCCCCAAAGCTTTTGCGTTGGGCTATATCGGGTGGTTTTGGCCTGATGGCTATGGGTATTTTCCTCTTAAGCGTATCTCAATCGTTGGGCTTTTTTACTTTTGCCACCCTCATTCGCACCGTTGGCTCAGGAACCATCTGGGTCTTTTCGGCCGCCTTGTTACAAATGATCGTGCCCGATAGGTTCCGCGGCCGGGTTTTCGCCTTTGAATTCGCCGCCCTTACGCTGACCCAATCCATCTCGACTTTTTGGGCCGGTTATGCCCAGGATGCTCTCGGCCTAAACGTTCGCCAAATTACCCTCAGTATGAGCATTGTTGCCCTGTTGGCAGGTAGTATCTGGCTATTATTTAACCTCAGGTATCGTTCGGAACCTCTTCCCACAGAGGCCGGACCGACAGCCCTTAATTGATACTCAACCTTCTCAATTAGAAAAAATCAAGCCACTTCCGGTTTTCCTTCTCCCAGGCTTGTTGGCCGATGAGGGGGACGAAGCGAACGTGGCTCAGATTCTCCCGGTCATATTCGTTTTCTTCGACCCGTGTCAGCCGGACCAATCGTTGCGCTCTCTGCTCCGATCCGACCGGCATGACCAGGCGCCCGCCGATCACCAGTTGTTTTTTGAGTGCGGCCGGGATCTTTGGGCCACCTGCGGCGACGATGATGCCATCGTAGGGAGCCTGGTCTGGCCATCCTAAAGAACCATCCCCATGGTGGACCTGCACATTTTCATAGTCTAAGCCGCTTAAATTTTGACGGGCAAAATCTACCAATTGCTCGATACGTTCCACGGTATGGACTTCGGCCACTATCCGGCTCAGGACGGCGGCCGCATAGCCGGAGCCCGTGCCAATTTCAAGTACCCTGTCTTGGGGCTTAAGATGTAGCATCTCGACCATCAAGGCTACCACATAGGGCTGGGAGATGGTCTGGCCCTCGGCGATGGGCAACGGCCCATCATCGTAGGCGAATTGGCGGTGACTTTCCGATACGAAGGCTTCCCGGGGAACAGCGCGCATAGCGGCCAGCACGGCCGGATCTCGCAAACCACGTTGCTCGATCTGGCGAGACACCATCTGCTCGCGCTGTTGTTCCATATCTTGCTCGGGTAAGGTCACTATTGTCCCCTGGCGACTGGGCAAGTCATTTGTCGCTTCAAGAGATGAATGGATTCCACTGGAAGATCCGCCAAACACACCGAATATGAGTCAATATTACACCGAGAACCTGGGCCTTGCCACCGCCGACTAAAACTCAACGTTCGGCGACGTAACTCTTGCTCCAGCTGACGATCATGACGCCCAGAATGACGGCCGCGCCGCCTAAAAAACCCTGGATGGTAGGCTTTTCGCCAAAAAGTGCGATGGACCACAAGATGGTGATCACAGGGCTCAGCGTCAGAATGATTGTGAGAAAACTTAATTGCAGGCGCCTGAGGGCCAGGTAATACAAGACCCGGCTGATGACCACGTCGACGGTGCCTGCCAGTAACAAAAAGCGCCATGCCTCCCAACTAGGCCAGACGAGTTGCCCTCTGGCGGCGGTAAAGATCAATAAGAAACCGGTGACGCTGGCGACGCGATAAAAGAAGAAGTTGCCGAATTCTATTTGACCGCCGTGACGTTTGACGATGGCCGAATGCAAGGCATACATGAAGGAAGAGGAGAGCACCAACAAAGATCCCAGCCGCAAATAATCGCCGGGCTGGAAGCTGATGATGAAGACTCCGGCCAGGGCGATGAGCGCGCCAGCTATCTCAAGCCCTGCTAACTTTTCCCGCAACCAGAAGATACTGAAGCCCAGCGCAAACAGCGTGGCGCTCTGAGACAGCATAGAAGCCGTGCCCGGATCGATATAACCCACCGCGATGTAGTTGAAGGTTGTCGAGGCGGCGACCAGTAGGCCAATGGTTAAAAAAAAGGGGATATTGGCCCGGAAGACGCTGAAATCTAAGCGCCGCCGCAAGCCAAGGAATAGTCCGACTTCCACTGTGGCGATAGCCAGGACGTAGAAGGCCGAGGTGCCGCCGGGTAAATAGGGATGTAGCAACCGGGCGAAAATGAAGTGCAGGCTGTCCACCAGCAGCAATAATCCGATGACCAGCGGAGCATTCTGCCAGAGTTTGGGATAAGTTTCTGTTAACCCTGCGGCCGGTCGTTCAGGCACGCTCTGGGGACCTTAGGACCAACGCCAGCCCGGACAGGCCTAGTAACGTAGACTGCCATAAATCGGCGGGCATTTACTGTTCGGCCGAAATCGAGAGGTAGGCGTTGCTGATAGAGTCCGGGTCAGCGGAGAACATCCGGCCACCGGTTACCGTGGCGATTCGACCCAAGACATCCTCGGCCGCGTCCTCGCCAAAGGCGATGGGGAAGATCTTCACGCCATCCGCTTCGGCATTAGCCGGCAAGCAGGTGACGAACATTTGATTTTCCGTCGGTTCGCCCATGGTGTCCTCACCGTCCGAGAGAAGCACCACACCGTAGAGGCGTGTTTCACCAGACCCGGCATCATCTTCTTTCAAAGTGGTCGCCAACGAGGTAGCCTCGCAAACAGCCCCATATAAGGCCGTATTACCATCGGCGATCAGGCTGCTGACTCGTTGTGACAGGCCTTCGACGACGTCACCTACCCGTGCCGGTTCTGAGAGGGTGTTGATACCATCGTTGAATGTAATCAAGGCGACTTCGTCATTGGGATCGAGTCGTCCCAAAAATTCGGTCGTGGCGGCCGTTGCCGAACGGATCTTATCCCCTTCCATACTGCCAGAGACATCCAGGGCGATGATGATGGTCGCCTTGCGCTTGGTGATTTGGAAGAGGTCGATCACTGCGGCGCTGACTTCGGCATCCGGGCTGGGCAAGGCGCGAACAGTATCCGGCGAAACGCGCGGGTCTGTGCCGTTGTCCAAGTTCATTGGCGCATGCATGGGGATGGTGGTGTCCAAGGGCCGCAAATAATTGTCGATGGCCATTTCTTGGCGCTCACTGTCTAAAAGAAAGTCACGGAATATCGCTGCTGCCTCAGCCTGGTCTTCACTCACCCAGTCGGCATTATCGAGGATGCAGATGGGGTGGTCGGCCCAAATGGTGCCGCCCGAGGGGAAGATGAAGGCCAGGGGAAATTGAAGTTCATCGCCGCGCTCGACATTGAAGCGAACGGTATCTGCCTCCGGCACGGCCGCGCCGTGCAGGTAGCTGGGCCCTTGGCGGGCCATCAATTCCAATACGGCTGGCGCTTGGCGGCCGTATTTGGAGGTAACTTGCTCCAAGGCTCGCATGGCCTCTTCCGCTTCATACACCTGGGCGGCCGTCAACTGTCCTTCGCTGTCCACCACCCCATGGACAAAACCGGTCATCGAAAGCAATCCGGAATTAGCGTAGGCTGGGTGAGTATGTCCGAATCGAAATTCGCCCCATTCGGGCCGGCCGTAGCTGGCCCAACCCTCAGGATCGGCCGCTAATTCGACGATGGTGTCCCAACCAATGGGCGTATCGGGCCAGCCAAGCGCTTCGGCCATCGGCCGCCACATGGCAAAGCCCAATGGCGCGTAAATCGTGGCCTGGCAGGCCTCGCTGTTGATGGGCTGGTTGGTGCGCTGCTGCCAGGTCGTATTCATCTGTTCAACCCAGGATGGATCACCTGGACTCCAGGCCACGGGCGCCAGGTTGCCGTCCAGGATGGCGTTCATCGAGCCACCTGAGGTCACGTGGGACACTTCGGCGATGATGGCATTGCCGGCGCTGGTCTCGAAACCGGCGGCGTTGAATTGCTCAACTACCTGGTCCATCCAGTTCCGTTTGGTATTGGATGAAGCGATGTTCACCAGCACCGATCCGGCCGGCAAGGGGGTAGGCTCTTCACTTTCAGCGCTGCTGCCGCCGTCCATCAAGTTGCCCAAGAATTGGACGAATAGCGCGCTGAGTATGATCAATACGGCGATGGCGATGATAACTAAAAAAACGACGCGGGTACGGTTCATGTCCTGCTCTCTTTATGCTATATGCTCAGAAAGCCAAAGCTGTTGATTTGAAAAAAATTGCGGTCCTTCGGCTTTCTGCTCATTCTCGGCGCAATTTACGATAAGTGATGCGATGCGGCCGGTCGGCGGCCGGTCCCATGCGGCGACGGTAATCTTCCTCGTATTCGCTGTAATTACCGGGAAACCAATAAACCTGGCTGTTGCTTTCGAAAGCCAGGATGTGGCTGGCGACGCGATCTAGGAACCAGCGATCATGGGAGACGACGATGACCGAACCGCCAAAATTCAAGAGGGCGTCTTCCAGCGCCCGCAGCGTATTTACATCCAGGTCATTGGTCGGCTCGTCCAACATGATCAGATTAGCTCCAGATTTGAGCATTTTTGCCAGGTGAACCCGGTTTCGCTCGCCGCCAGAAAGCCCGCCCACTTTTTTTTGTTGGTCTGAACCGGTGAAATTAAACCGGCCGACATAGGCGCGCGAATTCACTTTGCGGTCTCCGAGTTGGAGCTGGTCGGCGCCGCCAGATATTTCCTGCCAAATCGTATTGTCGGCCTGTAAATCTTCCCGGCTCTGATCCACATAACCGAGCTTGACGCTCTGGCCGACCTTTAGCTCGCCGCCGTCGGGCTCTTCTTGTTCGGCGATCATGCGCAGCAAGGTCGTCTTGCCGGCGCCGTTGGGGCCGATCATACCGACGATGGCTCCTGGCGGAAAGTCAAATTCCATCTTTTCGAACAAGAGCCGGTCGCCATAACTTTTGGTGAGATTCTCTGCACGGACCACAATATCGCCCAGACGCGGGCCGGGAGGGATGTATATCTCCAGTTCTTGCTGCGCTTTCTCAGCGCCCTGTTCTAATAATTGGTTATAAGACTTAATGCGAGCCTTGCTCTTGGCCTGGCGCGCTCGGGGGCTCATATTGACCCATTCTAGCTCTCTTTCCAGTGTTTTTAACCGCTGGGATTCCGATTTTTCCTCGCGAGCCAGGCGGGCTTGTTTTTGTTCGAGCCAAGACGAATAGTTTCCTTTCCAAGGGATGCCATGCCCGCGGTCCAGTTCCAGGATCCAACCGGCGACATTATCCAGGAAGTAGCGGTCGTGTGTGACGGCGATCACCGTGCCGGCATAACGTCGCAGATGTTGCTCCAGCCAGGCGACCGTTTCGGCGTCCAGGTGGTTGGTCGGCTCGTCCAGCAGCAAAATATCCGGTTCTTGCAATAATAACCGGCAGAGGGCCACCCGGCGCCGTTCGCCGCCGGATAACACGGTAACAGGGGTGTCGCCCGGCGGGCAGCGCAAGGCATCCATGGCCAATTCCAGGCGGCTGTCCAGGTCCCAGGCGTTAAGCCGGTCTAGCTTGTCCTGCAATTTACCTTGCCGCTCGATGAGCTTATCCATCTCTCCGGCCGACATCGGTTCGGCGAATTGGGCATTAATCTCGTCGAAAGCGGCTAAGGCATCCACGATTTCTTGAACGCCTTCCTCGACGATCTCGCGTACCGTTTTGTCGTCATCCAGCAAGGGCTCTTGTTCCAGCAAACCAATGGTGAATCCTGGCAATAGGATCGTCTCGCCCAGATGATCAGGATCGACGCCAGCCATGATGCGCAAGAGGGTGCTCTTTCCCGAGCCATTCAGGCCCAGGACGCCGATTTTAGCGCCGTAGAAGTAGGACAAGGAGATATCCCGCAACACCTGCTTGTTGGGAGGGTAGATCTTGCCCACGCCAATCATGGAGTAAATGATTTTTTCGCTCATAGGCACCTATCGTGATTTCTGGCCGGACCGGCCGGTCAATTTTAGCCGGGTTTGTAACCTAAGAGCAATTGCGCAAATCTTTAGGGATGATAAACAATCCCGCAAGCGCAATTGCCTAGAAGTAAACTGCCGCCGACAAGATTCATTCCCGAACAATTAATGGCAGTTTACTCAATTATACAGGGAATTAGTACCTGGTGAGTCACGACGTAAAATAAGAGAAAGAAAACCGTTGTTTACGCTGTGGCTCGCCCGATGGTCGCCTTATCATAATTCTTGAACCTGCTAAGCCTTTTGATCTCAGGTAGGATCAAGTCATGGAATTATGGCTGGTCTTCATCATCGTCTTCTTTGCCATCTTCACCCAGAGTGTAACAGGTTTTGGCCTGGCCCTGGTATCGATGCCCTTGTTGGTTACCATATTGGGCATCCAGACGGCCGCGCCGCTGGTGGCCTTTTTCGGCCTTATCGCTGAGGCGATTTTGTTGGCCTACTATCGTAGGGCCTTCAATTTGCGGGTTGTTTGGCGCTTGATCCTGGCTTCGCTCTTTGGCATTCCCCTGGGCGTTTGGGCCTTAGGAAATGTGGACGAAGCTGTGGTGCTGACGGTCCTAGGCCTCATCGTTGGCGGCTATGCCTTGTACGCCCTCTTGAATTTACGCCTGCCGGCCATCAGCCAACCTATCTGGGCCTACGGCGCGGGCTTTCTCGCCGGGGTTTTGGGCGGCGCCTACATTGCGGCCGGCCCGCCGATCATCATCTATGGTAACGCCCGCCAATGGCCGCCGGCCGAGTTTAAGGGTAATCTGCAAGGCTTTTTCCTGTTCAACACCATGGTGATAGTGGGCGCGCATCTCCTGGCAGGCAACTACACCTTGGAAGTTTGGCGCGCCAGCCTGGTCGCCATACCGGCCGTAGCCGCCGGGATCGCCGCCGGCTTACTCTTGTCGAAACGTCTGAGCGCCCCGCTTTTTCGTAAGATCGTCCTCTGGTTGTTGATCGTTTTAGGCGTGTGGCTCATCGTCGGATAACGGTTTACCAAATTCTTTCCCTTTTTGCCCACCTTCGATTACACTTGACTCCTAACCCTTGCCAATCCTGGCGACTAAAACTCACTGTTGATTCAGATCAGAGAGGAAGACGTAATGCCTCGATCGAGATTCTATGATTGGCGCTCGGCCCTGTTGTGGATCGGGCTGGGGAGCCTTTTGTTCCCGGCCCTTTTGTTTGCCGGCTTCATCGCCTCTTGGACCATTGGCGAGAATCTGGAGAAATTCCTGGGCCAGACAGCGACAGCTATCGTCTTCGGTATTTTTTTAGGAGGATTGGGCGGCGCCGGTGCGTCCCTCGGCTCAGGCTTGGCCATACGCCGGCTGGGCTTGAGCCTGGGTCGTTGGCTATTGGGCAGTATCATGTTGTCGGCCGCCCTTCTGGGAATCGTCATGGGCTTCATCCAAATGGCGGCCGGCCTGGAAAATTTACCTAGTAGTGTGGTCGGCATTGCTTTGGGTTCTGCCTTTGGTCTATCGTTGGGTCTTGGCCAATGGTTGGTTTTGCGCCAGGTGGTGGCCAGGTCGGGGCTCTGGATGCCGCTTAGCCTGGTTGCTTACCTGGCCGGTCTGGGCCTTGGTTTTTACTTATCAGAAAATGACGATTGGGGACTGGTTTTTGTTGGCCTAATCCCCATGACCCTGACCTGGTTGGGTATGGGCAGACTTTGGCGAGCCGGGCCGGCGTTGACAGAAGAGGAGACAAATCGGCCGCTCGTATGGATTGGGGTTGGCCTGGTCCTAGTCCTCATCGTCGCGGCGGCGCTGGTTATCGTCAATCCTTCAAGCGAGCCGCTGCCGCCTCCACTGCCCACCGTCGATCCCGATCAGCAACTCATCTTCTTTAATGGCGTCATCTTGACCATGAACGAAGACCAACCACAGGTCCAGGCAGTAGCCATTAAGGGTCAGAAAATCTCGGCCGTTGGCAGCGATGAAGATATCCTGGCCTTGCAGGAAGCGAACAGCCAGGTGATCGATCTGGAAGGCCGAACGTTGATGCCCGGCTTTGTCGACGCGCATAGCCACCTCTTTAACGACGCCGAGTCATCCTTCGATATGTCGCTGGCCGAGATCCAGCAAGTTGGCCTGGAGAACGGCATTACTGCCCTGGGTGACCTGTACGTCAACTCTTCCTTCCTAAAGGAGATCCAGGAGTTCGAGGCCGGGGGCTTGTTGCAAATTCGCACCAGTCTTTACCTGGTTGCCACCGATCCTTGCGGCAAGAGCCAGGGGGATTGGTATCTGGAGCAGCGGCCCAGCGACCGGGCATTGGAAATGTTACGCATCGCCGGGGTAAAAATATTCACCGATGGCGGAACATGTGAGACGCCGGCGACCAGTTACGAGGTTCACCCCGGTGAAGGGCAGGGGGATCTTTTCTTCAGCCAGGAGGAACTGGATACGTTGGTGGCAGCGATTCACCAGGCTGGTTTCCAGGTGGCCATTCACGCTATTGGCGACCAGGCGGTAGAGCAGGCCCAGAACGCCATTGCCGCTGCCTTGGCCGGCGAACCCAACGACCTACGCCACCGCATCGAACATAATTCCATCGTCCGGCCTGAACTGATCCCACGCTATGGCGAAATAGGCATTGTGCCGGTTGTGTTTGGCCTTTATCCCACCTGTAATCCCTTTGGCCCGCCTCCGCCCGAAGCTTACCAGGCCTGGGAATGGCCTTACCGGGCTATGTTAGATGCCAATCCGGGCTTGAAGCTGGCCTGGAGCGGCGATGATCCATTTTTCGGCCGGGTACGGCCGTTGGATGACCTTTACAGTTTGGTAACTCGCAACGACATCGACGAGTCGGGCCAAATATGCCAGGCCCCGGCCTGGCAACAGCAACACCTGGTCACTGTTGAGGAAGCGCTGCGGATGATGACTACCAACGCCGCCTACGCGCTCTTCCGTGAAGATGAATTGGGCCAGGTCGTACCCGGCCTGGCGGCCGACTTGATCGTGCTCACCGACAACCCGCTGGCGGTTGAGGTTGAAGCGCTGCCCGAGCTTGATGTCTTAATGACCATGGTCGGCGGCCGGACAGCCCACTGCGCGGCCGGTTTCGAACATTTCTGTCCATCGTTGAAAATAATAAGCAGATAGATCAAGCTCTTGCATATAGGGCCAGGCGACTTGGCTGTCGCAGAACAACCGTAGATGAACCGACGAAGGCCGTGACCAGCCTTTCCGCCTCTTGAATCACTTTGTCATCGATGACCGATCTTTTGGCATGTTCTTTTCGCCATTCGAGCAGCGACGCCAGGCTATCGGCAACGATGAGATAGTCATAGAATTGTTGGGA